>CAJJOX010000085.1 GCA_905193485.1 uncultured Porphyromonadaceae bacterium
CTCTTTCGACACGTTCCCGGGATGAAATGATACGGGAACTTCGTGAAAAGCTGTCACACCTTCCGGGCACTAATATTGAAATCGGCCAGCCGATATCACATCGAATCGATGCAATGCTGTCAGGCACAGAAGCACAGATTGCCATAAAAATTTTCGGCAGCGATCTTGAAACCCTGCATAATGTTGCATCGGAAGTGCGACAATCCATAACCGGAATCGACGGCATCGTGGATGTAAATGTAGAGCAGCAGACGGCAAGACCGCAGATTGACATTCGTCCTCGCCGTGAATTGCTTGCACGCTATGGAATAACCAACGGACAATTTGCAGCGGCTGTTGCCACGCTTCTCGGAGGAGAACAGGTCGCACAAGTGTATACCGAGGGCATCCCCTACGATATCACACTTAAAGCCGATTCTGATGATACCGGGCGACTCGACTACATATCTCAGATAATGATTGACTCCCGCGAAGGGAAAATACCGCTGAGCTATGTGGCCGACGTCGTTTCTACTACCGGGCCAAATACAATCAATCGCGAAAACGTCAACCGGCGTATCGTTGTATCTGCCAATGTCGACGGACGAGATCTGCGCGGAGCGGTCAATGACATCATGGAAACGATTGAAAAAACGGTAAAGCTCCCTGAAGGATATTTCATCGAATTCAGCGGACAGTTTGAAAGCGAGGCCGCCGCATCCCGCACACTGGCCTTGGCATCATTGATTGCATTAATTATCATTTTCATTCTTCTCGTCAACGAATATCATGATCTCGCCCAGTCGACAGCCATTCTCGTCAATATGCCGCTTGCGTTAATTGGAGGAATATTCGCTTTGGCTTTAACCGGTTCGGAAATCAATATCCCGGCAATAATCGGATTTATTTCATTGATGGGAATCGCCACTCGCGGCGGGATGCTTTTAATGTCACATTACAATACGCTTGAAACAAACGGAGTCACGCTTTACGATCGGATTATAAAAGGGTCGGCCGACCGCCTTAACCCGATCGTGATGACCGCACTGACTTCAGCTCTTGCCCTAATTCCACTCGCTTTGCGTGGCGGCCAACCCGGCAACGAGATCCAATCGCCAATGGCGGTAGTTATTCTTGGCGGCTTACTGTCATCGACTTTACTAAATCTCTATATTATTCCAATTCTTTATTCTTACATATCAAGAAGCAAACGGAAAACGAAATGACAAATCATAGTTCTACCCCAATAATCGCCACCTTAATGTTGTGCATCGGCGGTCTACACGTACATGCAACTGATTTCACATCGATTGTAGACAATATCCTGGCAAACAATCCCGAACTTCATGCTCAATGTTTGAAGACCGATGCCGATATAAAATCCATTGCCTCTGAAAATAATTTCACTGATCCACAGCTTGATTTCAGCCATCAATGGGGACAGAATGGAGTGGGAAACAAATGGAGTGTCGGTGTTTCACAGAGTTTTGAATGGCCCGGCGTTTATACAATGCGTGCCCGAAGGATGGATGCCGACTCTGAAGCTCTCAGACGTTTCGACGATGTGAAGATTGTGGAAATGCGTCTTAAGATAACGGAAGCGTTAGTCAATCTCATATATCAGAAAAAACTTGTTGCACTTAACCGGAGAATGGTCAACCGCATTGATTCAATGCTCACCATTTCCAATCGTGGACTCGAACTTGGCGACGTATCCATACTCGACGTCAATATCCTACGTCTTGAGCGAATTGAAGCCTCACGAAAACTTAGCGAAGCTATAACCGGGCTTACGGATGCGTTGGCAACTGTGAATACGCTTAACGGCGGTTGCGATTGCACCAAAATGATTGAGGATCTCGCCGACTTCCCGGCAACGCCTCTTCATCCACTCGAATCATATATCGAATCAGCCGCCATAAACAACCCTGTCGTTCGCTACAATAACGCCTTGGATCGGGCTGAGACTCTTCGGATAAAAACCATACGCCGCAGCTTCCTGCCCGGATTCAGCATAGGTTACAGTCACGATTATGAATTGGGCGATCATTTCAACGGGCTGAACATCGGCCTGACACTACCGATATTCTCAAATCGCAAGAAATTGCCTGAGGTAGAGGCTCGACGGCTTACGCTACAGGCCGAGAGCGACGCTTCACGGCTCCAGACGGAATCACAAATTACTAAAGATTACAAAATAGTCCTGCAACTTGACAACGAGATACGAGAATACGGAAAAATTCTCGACGACAATGATAATATGAGATTGCTACTGAAAGCTCTCAATGCCGGACAAATCTCAATCATCGATTATTTCGACCGTGCCGCATATTTTCTTGATGCACATGCAGGATATCTCGAACTCCAGCGCCAGAGAGCACTGGCCATTGAAAGATTATCCATATGGAATAATCCAGCTATTGCTGCCGCTCAATGAGCGTTGGCGATTTGCTGACGCACGATCTCAAGCTGTCGCTGCAACCGCTGCTTTTCAATTCTATAGGTCTTGTCGTTTCGTATCGCACGGCTTAGATCACAAATGATCGATGTCGACCGCACTTGCTCCGGACTTAGAGTCAGTGCGCCAGATTGCATATCTCCATTGATAAACGTCAGCTCAACCACACGGCCGTCCGACGAATGTTTCTTGATGAACTCAGCCAATGGCTCGCTTTCGGCTTCTGTGAATGTGATCGACACGCCGGTTCCAGTCTGTGAATTGCGTTCGCCATCATAAGGCACCTCGCCACTTCGCACACTTTCTCCGCCACATGTCAGTTGAACTGCGGTGGCATTGCGGCTGTCTGCCGACGTTGCGACAATATAGTAATGGAAATCAGCCGACATGCGACAATGCAATCCGGCATTTTTCCTGACAGTTGTCGTGCTCTCACCTTTTACGACGTAATACCCCTCTATCGGATTGGAAACATATTCCACCATATCTCGCAACGAATCCCCGAGTATTGCATTAACAGCCATAAGGCTGTCGGTAAGCGACAACTGACGGGCCGTATGGCGTTCAAGCACTTCCGGCCGGAACTGAGAAACCGCTTTTCTCGTTTTTACCGCTTCCGGTAAAGATCGGTCTATCGAGTCAAGTAAGAGAAGAGCCGCATCATAATGTCCGGATTCAAAATTTTCACGAGACTCATTCAGCAACCCGGCGGCCTTTTCTTCCGCTTCTTCGGTTTTGTCTGAAAAGCAGCTGACGAGTGTCGATGCGCCTATAACCGCGACAATAATTGATTTAATTGGTACGTTGAACATTTTTTACGCCTTTAACCGTGGATATTTTTTTAATCAGATCGTCAAGCACACGCTTACTCTCCACACCAACGACAAGATATCCATGAAACAATCCGTCATGTGAATCGATCGATATACTGCGGAGCGATGAGCGGCTTTCCTTAGTAATGATTGATGTTATGTTAGTGACTATGCCGATATCGTCTGTACCGACAACACTCAGGGTCGACACAAAATGTGCACCCGCTTTCCCCGACCATCGGGTGTTGATAGTGCGGTAAGGATATCGTTCGAGTATATGCGGCGCGTTCGGACACTGTCGGCGATGAATCTTTATAACGCCCTCCGACGAGATAAATCCAAAAACATCATCGCCATATATCGGATTGCAGCATTTGGCCAGCTTATAATTTACACCTTTCACCCCATCGCCAATCACAAGCACATCATCATTACCGCCGGCGGAATCTTCCTTTATCGGCCCCTGATACGTAAATTCTTCGGCGGAACGTGTTTCAGAAGCACTCTCGACCGGCGCCTCAAGGCTTTCGTATGTGGAGATGACTTCATTGACATCAAGTTGCTCATCGGCGATAGCATTATAAAACTCTGTGACAGTCTTATATCCAAGTTTTTTTATCACCTTCATCATCACGCTCTCTTCCGTTTCTATCTTACGGTTCTTGAAACGCCGTTGCAACAGCTCTTTGGCCAGATCTGCACGCCGGTTGTTTATCTCATTTACAGCCTGACGTATTTTATTACGGGCTTTGGTCGTGACAACCATGGAAAGCCAGTCGAGTTTTGGCTGTTGCGTCGACGAAGTAAGCACTTCTACCGTATCGCCGCTTCGCAATTTATAGTTTATACGACAGCTACGTCCGTTAACACGTCCGCCGGTGCAGCTACATCCCAGACGCGAATGGATCTGGAAGGCGAAATCAAGAAGTGTGGCTCCGAGTGGCAGTTTGTAAAGGTCGCCTCGCGGAGTGAAGACAAACACTTCCTTGCTGTAAAGATCCATATTAAGATTGCGCATGAGTCCCATCGGACTTGCGTCTGCGTCTTCAAGAATATCACGGACATGGTTCATCCATGCATCCAGATCGTTTTCACTCTTTATGCCTTTATATTTCCAATGTGCGGCCACGCCGGTTTCGGCAATCTCGTCCATGCGGCGCGAACGGATCTGCACCTCTACCCATTTATCCTGCGGACCGAGCACGGTGATGTGAAGCGATTCATATCCGTTGCTTTTCGGCACCGACAGCCAGTCCTTCAATCGTGTGGGATTGGGTTGATACATGTCGGTAACTATCGAATATGTAGTCCAGCACTGGCTCTTTTCATGTTCGCGATCGACATCCAGAATGATACGTATCGCAAAAAGATCGTAAATCTGTTCGACATCATTGTGTTGCTTCATCATCTTGTTCCAGATGGAGTAGATTGATTTCGTTCGGCCTTTGATATCGAATTTCAATCCTTGCCGTTCAAGGGCTTCCTTCACAGGACGTATAAAAGACTCGATGTAGGCATCACGATTGCGCTTAGTAGCGTTGAGCTTGCCGGCTATACGCGTAAACATCTCTCTATTTGTATATTTAAGCGACAGATCCTCAAGCTCACCTTTAATTTTATAGAGTCCAAGACGGTGTGCCAGCGGAGCATAAAGATAGTTTGACTCCATGGCCGTCTTATGAACCATATCCTCGTCGGGATGATGATTTATGGCACGCATCACGACAAGGCGGTCGACAATCATAATAATCACCACACGGATATCACGCGCAAGCGTAAGCATGAGGTTACGGAAATTCTCCGAAGCGACGACGCCATGGCGGGAATACAATTCCTGCACCTTTGCCAACCCTACGACAAGGTTGGCCACGTCAGCTTCTGCTTCCGATTCAATATCATCGGCCGAAACAAGCCCGGATTGATAAAGCGGGAAATACAGTATCGCACTGACCATGTTCCGGTCCGGGGCTATACTGTGGGACAGCTCGGCAGCTGTTGCCAGACTGCGCCACAGGCGATCAACACCACTTATTTCTGTCGCAGGCTGTGCATTCCCGTAATGCCGTATCATCGATTTAATACGATGTCTGTCACTGTTGTCGAACAGCAATCCGGTTTCAGTCAACAATGAGCGATATGCGCCCGGGATATCATTGATTTTAAGCTTTTTTTCTCCCATCTTTCGTTATAAGACTGCGTGTTGTGATTTTTATGGCAAATTTATTGAAAATCGCAGTCACATACAAATTTTCACGAGCCGCATCGCAGGTGTGTTGCAATGCAGCTCGTGTCGAATCTTTATTATCAATCGTTTTTTCTGGCTGTTGACAATCTTTGTTCATCCGACAACTCAGTCATCGTTACGCGGATTATTGTTGAGTGTAGCGGTTCGCTCTTTCACAAGTGCCGGAGTAACTTTATCGCCATCGGCCTTATCAATGGCGATGCCTGAATATGACTGAGCTTTATCTGTATTGTCTTGAGCTGTTGATTTTTTGCGGCAGCCGCATTTGCGTTTTGTTTCCATAGGCCATTATATTTGATTTTATACAAATATAAAACACCCCTGCGGCCATGAAAGTTTACCGGACAGGTGCATTGATGGAATCATCAGATTGCGTTCATTTGTTCGATGTAATCAAGAATCTCATCTCGTCCAACTCCGGTTTCAGACGATGACACAAATACAGGTGGTAACTCATGCCATGTCTGAAGCATATATTTACAATAGTCTTCTATGTTTTTCGCAATCGCGCTTTTCGATAATTTATCGGTTTTTGTAAATACTATGCTGAAAGGTATTTCGTTTTCTCCAAGCCAGTTGATAAATTCGACATCGATTTTCTGCGGAGTGTGTCGCGAGTCTATGAGAACGAAAAGATTGGTCATTTGTCTTCGATTGAGGATATAATTCTCAATTATCTTCCTCAATCCGTCACGTGACGCCTTATTCCGTTGGGCATAACCATACCCGGGAAGGTCGACAATATACCATTTGTCATTTATAAGGAAATGGTTTATAAGCATCGTCTTGCCCGGCGTCGACGATGTCATCGCCAACGATTTGCGTCCGGTCAGCATATTTATAAGCGACGACTTGCCGACGTTCGACCGGCCTATGAAAGCATATTCATGCATGTCATGATCCGGGCATTTCCTCACATCTGAATTACTTATAACAAAACGCGCGCTGTTTATGAGCATATTCTATAACTTTTTAGATAATCGCCAATAAAAAAGTGCAGCCGGACGATAAGCCGGGTTATGTCGGCCATGACACTTCCTCACCGTGTGAGGGTTGTCTATGGCGTTTCGTCATTTATCTGAGTCCGATGTCACCACCGGACTTTAGCAGCCTACCCCCCGGCAATGGACGAGCAGCCCTTAAATGCCGGTATACTTGGCTTTGCAACTCATAAGGCGTGCGGCATGTCATATCACTATGTCATCCGGTGGGCTCTTACCCCGCCTTTTCACCCTTGCCGGCCCGTATTTAACGTATTCCGGCGGTTATTTTCTGTCACGCTACTCTGCCGTTACCGACAGCTTCCCGTTAGGAAATATGATGCTCTGTGTTGCCCGGACTTTCCTCACACCGCCCAGATGCGGTGAGCGACGAAATGTCCGGCTGCGCTTTGCCTGCAAAGTTACATATTTTTCCCTCCTGTCACAAATATATTCCGATGTGTCGACATTATCACAGAAAGATTATATCCACAAAAGATTGTGCCAGACTTCGAATATACCGTTCCGGCCTAAGAATGAAGGTCCGCTCACTAAAATTATCTCCCCGTACCAAAACGGGAGGTGTCAATATCAGTGTCTTTTGGTTTGAAGCCGTTGAAGCGCCAGATGAATGTCAGTTTGAGGTTGCGGGTCATGTCATGAACCTTCATTCGGTAGTCCTGGCTGGCATGGCGAATTTTCATTGTGGGCGACCATTTATTGAATATGTCATCCGCTTTCAAATCAAGCTCACAGCAGCGCTTCTTTCCGAACTGCCATTTTACTCCGGCGTCGATTTTCCATATAGCCGACAGGTCGGCAATACCTTGCAATGAAGGAGATATGTAGCTGAAATCAATCGATAAGGATATTGGACAATTCTGGCTGAACTTGAATGAATTGGTAAGAGAGCCATAAAAAATCCACTTGCTGTTGTCGAAGCTGATGTCGTGGAAATGATCAGCCTTGGCCCGTCGATTCATTATGTTTGCTGTAGCCGATGCGTTCCAGATATACCCCACGTTGAAGGGGGCATGAAGATTAAGGCCTACCACTCGCTCATAGTTCATGTTGATGGTCTGATATATCAGATTCAGGGCATCGGGCGACTGGTAAGGCAACTGCACCGTGGCTTTGTCGCCATATTGAAAATACAAGGTCGCCACATATTTCTGTCTCAGAATATAGCTGAACTGCGCGTCATATTGGATGTAAGACTGAAGCTCAGGATTTCCTATCACTGTAGAATAGTCGTTGATGTGGCTCGTGCCGCCATGCAGTTCCCAATATGATGGATAAATGTGCTGGGTGTTGAAGTTGAGTTGGAATATGCTTTTAGACGTTTTATAATATGTGGCGCCGAGTTGGGGAATAAAATTCCAGTTGTGTTGATATTTGCTGTGGTAGTATTCACCCTTTGCCGAAGCATTGAACGACAGCCCACAGTCGAACGACCGTTGGGTGCCAACATAAAAACTCGCCACATCCTCGTTTAGAACATCATCGAAATCAGGATTATTAGACATTACTCCATAATGTTGCGAACTGTGGTCTTTAGAGTGCTGACACTCCGCTCCATAGTTAAGCTGCCATTTGCCCAACTGATGTTGTTGGTCGACATACACGTGCCATCGGTTTATATCCTGACGGTTTTCCGAGCCAAGCAGATAAGCGGGATCTTTGAACAATGACTGCGAACGGTTTTCGGAATAACAGGTATAGTCGCCGCCGATCGTCAAGCCGAATGGCGCGACATAACGCAAAGCGATATTATGATAATTGATGGGCGAGAGCATATTGTAGGTATTTGTATAGTTGCCGAGCGTACCTGACGATAATCCCCAACTCTTCTGTCCTGAAACGATCTGTCCGTTGTAGGTCAGTTTCAATGTCTTGTATGAGGCGGAGGCGAAGATAGTATTGCTCCAATTACGGGTTATGCGCCGCATATCGTCCTCAATCACTGTCCGTTTGCCGTCATATAGATGATTCGACCATGTTTCCTCACGGCTCCACGATTTACTGCGCGTCAGTCCGTAGTTCAAATCAAAAGTCCAGTCTTTGATTGCGTATGTTGCAGCAATAACACCCCCATACGACCCATAATGGGCCTGATTGTATCCTGCTCTGACTTGCCCTTGCAGACCGTCAAGGGGTGTGGGAGTCTTCAGCACTACATTGATTACGGCACCGTTGACATGATATTTTGCGGGAGCCGAGTACATCACATCGACATTTTTTAATCTGTCAACCGGAGTAGTGTAAAGAAGTTGATAAAGATTCTGGAGCGGCATGTTAGTCAGTTCGCCATTGAGAATAATGGTTACGTTTGAAGCGCCTGAAAGACCGATCATGCCGTTGTTGTTCACCACGCCAGGCAGGTAACCGAGGGCTTCGAGGATATTGTTTACAGGCTTGTCCCTGACAATACCC
>CAJJOX010000086.1 GCA_905193485.1 uncultured Porphyromonadaceae bacterium
GGGGGGGGCAAAGGGGACGGTAGGGCCGTTGCTGACGAAGCCGCGAGCCATGGTGTAAATCATTGTATCGCGGTTGGAATCGCGTCGAATGATCTTACCGTCAACAGCTGTCGAGAGAATGAAGTTTAGAATCAGGATGTTCATTTGCGTCCGTCGATGATTGTAAACACTTTGTCGGCGGTCTGGCCACTGAGAATCGATTTGAGGCGTTTGCGGTTGATCTTGCCGGCGTCAAGACTCACGAGAAGAGCGGCATCGTCGGTGTCGACAAGATTTTCGATGTCGCGCACGTCATCAGGCACGGGCACCGTGACGATGACGTAGTCAGTTGTCGACAGCGCCGTCTTGATCCGGGAGGCAACTTCCGGAGTCATCACTTCGTCGTTGCCCGACAGTCCGTCGATCATTTCCACCGATCGGCCGATGGCCGTCAGCGCGTCGGCATACGTCCGACCCAGTGATGCCGAGTCGCCGAGCGGGGCATAATAAAGCACGCGACGGGCGGGATCGGCAGTAAGCATCGTGCGCAGCCGGTTGATGTCTTCCCGGTTGCCGGTGTATTTCACCGCGCGGCTGTCGATGCCGATGAAGGCTATGTCCATCGGGTCTTTTACTTTGCGCGAGAAAAGCAACAGGAATAGCGCGAGGCACACCACCATGAAAATGGCAAAAATCAGAGCTGCGACAGGTATGATGATCTTCTTCAGAATGCTGCCTTTCTTGAGGATGAATGCCGGCTGGTAGACAAAACCTATGTTGCTCTGCGAATAAAGTTTGAGCACTTCGTTTTCGCGTTCGCCGATGAGATATTGATAGAGCTGGTTCTGATAGCTCTTTTCGCGCATGAGCGCGACATAATCCTGCTCGAATCCGGGATACTGGCCCAGTCGCGATTCGGTGTTGCTGACAATCTTTTGCTGCAGCGCCACATCGCTCTTGGCCTTGGCGATCATTTTCTCGGAGTTTTCTATGATGAGCTTGCTGATATCGTCGATGCGTTTGTTAATGAGCTTTACCATATCATTGTTTTCGGTGGCCGAGCGGCGCAGTTTGGTGCGTTCGGTGATGAGCTCGTTGAATGCGGCGATGTTGGGGTCCATGAGCGATTCCATGTTTGGAATCATCACGTCTTCGTCGAGTCGGGTGCGCAGGATGTTGAGCACCATCTCATAGTAGGCGATGTCGTTGTTGGCCTTTATGATCTCCAGCCTGTTGGAGTAGGCTGTGCCCACAAGCAGCTCGGTTTCCGAATCGACACCCATCAGTTTGTTGTCGCGCTGATATTCGGCCACGGCTTGCTCCGCTTTCTGAAGGTCGGCAAACACGGAGGCTATGCGCTCGTCATAGTAATTAATCGAGCTGGAGGCGTTTTCATGCATGCGGTCGAGCCGCTTGCCGTTGTATTCGTTCATGATGCCGTTGACAATGTCGATGCCTTGCTTGGCGTTGGCCCAGTCGAGATCCACATCGATGATGTCGGAAAGTTTTTCCGGAATCACGATGTCGACGGTCTTGGCAAGGTTGTCGGCGGCGATATCATTTCCGGCAATATTGACGGTGATCTTTTTGAAGGGCGTCTGTGCGAAAGCGTCGGTTTTCATGATCTGCAACACACCGTAGGGTGTTTCGATGCGACCGGGGATGGATACGCCGTTTATCTCTTTCTTGACGGATCCGAACATGCCTTTCACCACCTTTATGTCGGCTTTATCGTCACCGGTAAGCTCGATCTTTAAAGCGAAAGCCGTCTGCAGTGTGTCGAAATATTCTACCGGAGCCTCGATGCGCACGGGCGTGTCGTGATAGAGCATCGCTTTGTCGCCGTTTGGTTTTTTGCCGATATAGGAGCGGTTAAGTCCGAGCGAGCGCACGGTGCGCAGCATCACGTCGTGGCTTTTGAGAATGAGCACTTCGTTGTCGACGGTCGATGCGCCGAAGCCGCCCACGGAAAAAGTCTTCATCATCTGGACCATGCCGCCGGCGCCTTTGTTCTGTTCGGCGGTGTCGTCGCCGATAAGTATGCTGCCCTCGATGGTCGATTTGGTAAGCGACGTGACGGAATAGTAGCATGCGGCTGAGAACATCGCAATCACTATTGCAAGCGCTATCCATTTGATCTGCTTGAGTTGTCGCCAGAAACGGCGCAGGTCCAGAAGGTTTTCTTGTTGATTCATATTGTTCGGAGTCTTTTTATATTTTTCTTGGTTCGGGCACGGACGGAGTAGTGCGTCTGTATGTCAGTCTCGTTGTCGAATTTTATGTCATGTCTGATTCGCATGCAGGCTGAATTTTGCGCTGTTGCCCTATATCTTGAGTCGTTTATGATTTATGGTTGTCGCTATTTTTATTCTTGCGGTGGATATTTTGTGCTGTTCGGTGCTGCAATCAGACGACAGGGCGCGCTTGTGTCTGATCTCATAGCCCGGGATACATGTCAGGGCGAGGAGGATCATGACTATGAATCCGCAACTGCCGGTCAGTGTTGTGGCCGCCACGCTCTCAATCATGATGAAGATTGTGATCAGCGAGCCGATGATGAACTTGTATTTCAGCATGGGGGCATCCTGCCGTATCATGGCGCGGAGAAACTCATAGATCCACACCCAGAAGTATGTGAAGAGTATCACACCGATCACACCGAATTGCGCGAGTACGGGGAAAAAAGTATCGCAGATGAAATTGAAGTCAAGATCTGGCGCCAGCCCGTACACACGGTCTATTCCATACTCATAGTAGACATCCGAGTAATATTGCGCCGATGCGGCGGTGGCAAAGGACGCAAGCCCGGTGCCGAACGGAAAATAGTCAAATAGAATCTGAAAACCGGTGAGATAAAGCACCGGCCTGGCGAAAGATTGGACCACATCCGGATCAAAAGATCCGCTTTCTCCGACAAGAAAGTAATATTGTATCTTGTGCCATGAAACGGCGATTACAAGTATGAACAGCGCAAACAGGCCTAAAGCGTGCTTAATGTTGAAATGGCGCATTATGCCGGGTTTGTAGAGGAACAGGAAATAAAGAGCAAACACATAGTAGCCAAAATATTTAGCTCTCATACAGATCAGACCGGCCGTCAGGAATATAAGTGCCGTCTTGATGTCGCGCTTGTCGATGCCGCCATCCTGACGAATGCTGCAATAAAGGTAGAAAAGCACGGATATGAAAATGATTATGCCGGAATAAGTCGGATGAAAAACCAAAAACTGTGTGACAGTGTCGCCCAATATAAGTCCTATGGCCAGGATCGTGCAGTTAAACAATGAGATCCCTTTTATCAACTTACGGTCCGTGTCGTTGAATTCAGGCTTGATTACAAGCAGCACGGCGATAGGGATGAAGGGTTTCAGCTCTACGATGAAATCCATGAATATGGCTTTCGGGGTGTTGAAATGGACATGTATGAAACTATAGGCTGCATAAAATGTCATTATAGCCAGTATTATCCATAAAAACCCGTATTGTCGCCATCGGCCGTTGACGATGCTGTCCATGATTCCGATGCCCAGAAAACATAACGATAAAAACTCGTCGATGGACGTAGTGTATTGCACCGCCGGAATAATGGTGATTAAACCGACAATTATAAGCCATATCGTTATGCGGTCGAGCCGTAACATTTCCGTTGAAGCCTTTGCGTTATTTTATGGCCAATGCGATTACAAGGGATATGATGCTGGCGGAAATGCCGACGATAGTGGAAACTACGGAAAGTTTGTAGGCGTTATGCTGATTGTATTTTGAGTTTTCCTGTTTGATGTCGTTCGGCTCTACGACAACGACATCATTGTTTTTTAGCCAAAAATACGGCGATTGCGTCACATTGGAATTGTGTAAGTCGAGGCGTCCGTATTCGATCTGTCCGTCGGCATTCTGACGCATCACGAGTATGTTGTCGCGTTTGCCGAAATCGGTCAGATCACCGCATTCGCCCAGCGCGTTGAGGATGCTGTATCTGTCGGCCGTCGTGATTATGGTGTGGGGGGATCCGACTTCGCCGATCACGGTAATCTTGTAACCGCGCATTGTCACGCTGACAATCGGGTCTTTTACATATTCGCTGATCCGTTTCTCAAGATAGTCTTTCAGTTCGTAGGTAGTCATTCCGGCTACGTGGATGGTGCCAAAGACGGGAAAGTCGATATCGCCCTTATTGTCAATCTCATATGTCTTTACCTGCGGGGCTGCGGAAACTTCCGTGGTTCCGGCCGGCGCCACATTGGTATACGGAAGGTTGAACATTGCCGACGCCTCAGGTACGGCCGACGTCACTGTTATGATCAGCTCGTTTTCGGGTTCGAGTCTGTTGGTATATTGCGTGGTGTTGAGTGTACCCGACTGAGAGTCTTTCAGGTCATCAAAATAAGCGAGGTCGTGTTTGGTTTTGCAAGAAGAAAGTGCCATAAGCAGGGCTATGACACCTATGAATATATTTTTATTCATGACGGTCTATTAACGGTTAATCATACGTTAAACGTTTGTGGCCGTCATATATTGTGTGCCTTTCTTAAAGATTGTATGTTTTATTTAATAATATTTATCGTCATAGCTTCCGGCTGCATCTCATGGCAGCGCGGCGGCTTCATAAAGATATGGGATTGCGACGGGTTAATTGCTGAAATCTTTTCTGCATCCCCGGCGCATTGATTTGATCATGCCCGGAATGTATTTCCATTGGAAATTCAATATCGTTCCGACAAGATTGCGCATCACGAATTTCCATAATTTTGCTTTTAGCCCGTATTCGGTCATCACGTAGCACTGGTTGCGGTAGTATATGGAGGCACGTTTTTTACCGGGAGGGAGGATCTTCCATTTTTTTATGAATGGAATCATGTTTTGTCCTTGTCCGGTCTTGGGATGATAATGGCGTGCGGCGCAGATGGTTGTGATCGGATGTCCGTGAGCTTTCGCACGCATGGTATACTCGAATTCATCGCCCCAGATAAACATCTCTTTTTTTATGAATCCGATTTCCTGGATGAGGGATCGGTGTATGAGGGTGGCGTTGAACGGACTTCCGTAGTCGGGGATCAATTCAATGCCGGCAAAGTCAGCCACTTTAGTCGGCGAAGTCGATGGGCTGAACGCCAGAAGATTGTGGTCGTCGCGGTCGATGACAAGAGCATTGGCGTATTTCAGGTCGTGTCTGGAGGCACTGTGAATCAGCTCTTTCAATGTGTCTTTGTCCGGGCATCCGTCATCATCCATCAACACGGTCCAGTCATGACCTTTGACGAATGACGATTTCATTCCGGCATAAAAGCCGCCGGCCCCGCCGTCGTTATCCGCTTTCATAAGATAGGTTATCCGGATTTCTCCACCATTGGATGCATGATATGTGCGTGTAAATTCCTTGCCCGATTCAGTCAGCGTCGGCTCGGCGTCTTTTATGTCGGGTATATAACCGGCTTCCGTGAGTCGCTGTTCGGTGTCGTCGGGCGATTGATTGTTGACGATGATTATCTCCTGAGGCAGACGACTTTGCGTCGTAAGCGACTCAAGACATTTGAGCAGATCATTGCACCGGTTATAGGTCACTACGACAACTGCGGCTGTTGCACCATTATCGGATATGGATTTGTTGATTTCGGACATGTTATTTTACGGGTTTGTTTTATGCGGATTTGCTGCCGGTTATGATTTAAGATGATTGTTGTAAGTGAATTGTGATGTCATGCCTGACGGCTGCCTCGACGCAGCCGGCTGAATAATATCTTTTTTGCCTGTTGAGGGATGAATATTAACAACAGCCCGGTAAGGATGATGCATCCCGCGATATCGGCTACAGGAGTCGGGGAATAGTTATAATACACGCATCCGGCTATCGTGATGGATAACGGAATCAGACTTTTCTTCGAAAAGGAGATGGCTATGTATTTCTTCGTGTCGACCGCACGGTAGATGAGTAGTGCGACATATGATATGATGCTTGAGTATATTACGCCGTCGACGCCGAGGCGACGTATCAGCAGATAGTTGAAAAGGACGCTGATTCCCAAAGTCATCAAGAGGCTTGGCAGAATTTTAGCAGTGCGTTTGGCACACTGATATCCAATTTCGAAAAAAGCCGAGAGAGCAAAGGACATGACATAAAAGCAGTTGACGTATAGATATCTGCTGCTCTCCTGATATTCCGCACCGACAAGCCAGCCGTAGTTTAGCCTTATGGCGAACGGAATGATTGTGACAAGGATGCACAGTAAATACAGATAGGCATTGAAAATCCCGGAAAAGAAAGCATCGCGGTTGGGACTGTGATATTGTTCGATGGCGTTTTGCTGCCAGGTCTGGTAGAAAATGACACATAAAATATATAAAATGCCTGAGAATCGGTTCGCCAGCCCGTAGTAGCCCGTATCGGTCAGGCCGAGGTAGTGTTCGATAAAAAACTGGTTGTTGGCTGAGATCATCCACCAGCATAATGCTACGGGGATCAGGGGCAGGCTGTATTTCAGCAATTCCTTGGATAAGGTTTTGTCGATATGGCGCATCCGGATGTATTTTCCTGACAGATCCAGTTTGCGGTCTATGAATGCCAGCGTGATGACTTTTGCCGATATGGCGGAAATGAATATGCCTTCTATCCCCATTCCGAGGCCTGCGAGCAAAATGACGCTTAAGATTGCAGTAAGGGAAGCATTCAGAAGCCCTGCCGCCACAAATAATTTTGTGTGCTTAAGCCCACGTGCAAGTTGGATGCACACTTCATATATGGTCTGTGAGATCCCGTAGGCGACTATATAAGGCAGGAATCTTATCGGATGAATGATGCTTGTGGCGACAGATAGCAAAATGATCAACGTCGTGTTGATCAACAATGTCCGTGCTATGAAGCTGATGATCGCGCGGTGTCTGTCGGCGTCGTCGGTTTCTATCAGGAATCTGAATCCCCCATCGTTCATCTGAAAACACAGGAGGGGAATGAAACAGAACGAAATGGTCATGGCCAGTTCATAGATTCCGTAATCGGTTGTGCTTGTGATATAATGGGTGTAGAACGGTACGAGTAGAAACGTTATCAGTTTTGACCCCAGATTGCCGATGGCATATATTCCGAGGTCTTTTACGAATTTTTTTCCGCGTGAAGTGCCTTTTGTCGTCTGTTCGTTCAGCATGATCTGTATTGGTCGATGAGGCGTGCGTAGGTGTCGAGGAAAAGACCGATTCGGTTGTCCCACATGAATTTCCTGCTGCATTCAATGACACCTTCCGACAGCTTTTTCACCAGTTCGGGCCGGGCGATCAGCCGGTCGATTTCGGCTGCCATGCGGGATGTGACGTTGTCGTAAGATTCGATCGGTATTTTGATGCCGCAGCGGTCGCAGACAACTCCCGCCATGCCGCAATGATCGAGTGTCATGGTAGGAATCCCTTTGGCCATAGCCTCAAATAAAACGGTAGTGGTGGCTTCGCCCAATGAGGAAATTATATGCAGATGCGAATGGCGCATGGCTTCTTGAACCTGTTCCCGCGGAACTTTTCCACATATATTTATTTTTCCGTTGAGCCGTGCGGCTTTTTTGCTGTTGGCCTCGCTGAGCGTGCCGTTGCCGAACCAGGATATTGTCCATTGATCAGATTTCACTTTTAGCAGCGCATCGAGGAGCAGCCCCACGGCCTTGCGCTTCACATCAAGTCCGCCAATCCAGATCATGCGTAGCCGTTCGTCCGGATCGAGGCTTACGGGCTTGTCGGTTTCCATCTCCGTGATGCCGTTTTCGGGGAGATATATCGCTTCGCGACGATGATGCCTTTTCAGACCTCTGACGGTTGCCGGTGTGGCGGCGAAAAGGGCATCGGCGCGGCGGAATGCCTTTCTGGCGCGAGGAAAATACCGGAACAGGCCATTGTGCACCAGGCGGCGTATGATTGCCGATATCGTGCCTTTTGCGCCAAGCGCCTTGTGGAGCTTCAGCGGCCGGTTGTCGACACCCTGCAACGGCCCCCATACATAGGGAACGGATTTGATTTGCCAAAGCCAGCCTGGCTCTTTGAATCCTATCGGGTTGAGATAGTGTATCAGGTCGATCCTGCGCTCACTCGCAAGTCGCGAGGCTGTTGCGGCGGCCTCCTTATGCCATTGGCGGTAATATAGCGAAAAATAATAGTCCTGCCTGAGTCCGCGACCGAAATGCTCCACATCCTTTTTCTGAATTCCGATCCATTCGACGTTTTCGATGGGATGCGCTTTGATGTAGTCATCTATCTCCGCATTGGAGCGGCCATAGATCACCGTGAGGTGTACATGGCGGCTCATTTTGGTGACGAAATTCCAACTCACCGAGGCTTCTGAACCCCGGAATGGCGAGATGTCGTAGGTGATGACGGCTATTCGGTGCATTTGATTTTGAAGAATGCGTTGCTGTTACACAAATTAACGTTTATACCCTGATTTTTATTGTGTGTTGAGTCTGTCGCATGAAGCGTTTCCGTCGCATAACGCGATTGTCGATAAGTTGTTGCCGTCGGATCGCAGATTTCAGATTTAATTTAGTGGAATGGAATGCCGGAATTTGAAGAATTCTGCGTAATTTTGTCTTTGAAATGATTAATCCGATATTGTACTCGATAGATTTCGCGCCGGTGGTGTGGGCATTGACGGGCGGTATGGTTTTTTGCATGCTGCTTATCGCTGCCGTGATGTGGCCGCGGCTTCGCCGCGTAAGCCGCCGTGGGAGCCGCGACGGCGC
>CAJJOX010000087.1 GCA_905193485.1 uncultured Porphyromonadaceae bacterium
CCCTGCGGGGCCACCTCCCCTCAAGGGGAGGCTTGGCACCTCACGTTTTTCCGAATCAAAGGCTCCCCTTGAGGGGAGCTCCGCCCGCAGGCGGGGAGGGGGGGGGCGGCGCCCCGACATACTGCATGGTGTGGATTATGACGCGTTGGGCGTAGACGTCCATGCTGACGGTGTTGCGGATAAGCACGAAAGATATGATCAGAAGCGCGATGGCGACCACGAGAAGCACAAGCACGACGGTGCTGACCGTGCGGTTGATGTTGGCCGCGATCTCTTTGTGCACCTTGACATTGTAGACTGCCGGCATAGCCGAGAGGCGTGATGCGATGGCCTCGAGCGAGTCGGCCGATGACCATTGTGCGTTGACGGTGACCTCATACTCGGGCTGGAATGGATTTACGTCGGGCAGATCGTCATCGCCGAGCTGCTGCTTCCACCGTTGGTACACTTCTTCGGCTGAGGCGTATTTAACGTGCCGTGCATAGTCGGCTTTTTTTAATGTCGTGGCCAGTGAGTCGGCCGCAGTATCTGCCGCAAGTTCATCAACAATCACCACCATGCCGATGTTCGAGCGGAGATTGTCGGTGACCCGGTGGGCGACGATGCCTGTGAGGGCGACAATGCCGAGCACAAGAAGCACCATCGTGATGCTTATTGCCGACACGATCTGCGAGCCACGCACCCGGAAACGGTTTTTACGTTTCTTAATCATACTAATCTGCGTAATTTCGTGCAAAATTACATATTATTTTCTAATAATGCGGTTTATGGGCAAAACAAAACCCAAATCACTTTTCCTGTTTGGGGAGTTTTAACGGTTTTGGGCAGTGAGCGTGGTGATGAGTGTCAGGCGCTCGGTCTGTTAAGGGCTGTCGCTTTGTTCTTGTTTCGTGCAATAAAGAGCAAGGCGGTGTGTCGTGCTGTGGACACACCGCCTTGATTATGAGAGGTCGGATGCCGTTGTTATTCGGCGGCTTCGACTGTCGCGTCGGTTATTTCAACGATTTCGTCGACGGGAGCATCAAACATTCCTTCGATGTCGTCTTTTGAGCCGACAACGAGGCGTTCATATTCGCGGAGGCCTGTTCCGGCGGGGATGAGGTGACCGCAGATGACGTTTTCTTTCATGCCTTCAAGAGTGTCGGTTTTGCCGTTGATTGCGGCTTCATTGAGCACTTTGGTCGTTTCCTGGAAGGATGCGGCCGACATGAAGCTGCCCGTCTGGAGTGCGGCGCGGGTGATGCCCTGAAGGATCTGTTCGGAAGTGGCGGGTACGGCGTCGCGTACCTGAATGAGCTTGAGGTCGCGGCGTTTGAGCGCCGAGTTCTCGTCGCGGAGCTTGCGGGCCGTGATGATCTGTCCGGGTTTGACATTTTCGCTGTCGCCGGCGTCGGTGACCACTTTTTTACCCCAGATGCGGTCGTTTTCTTCCATGAAAGCGCGTTTGTCGACAATCTGCTGTTCGAGGAAACAGGTGTCGCCCGGATCAAGGATATTGACTTTACGCATCATCTGGCGGACAATCACTTCGAAGTGTTTGTCGTTGATTTTCACGCCCTGCATGCGGTAAACGTCCTGCACCTCGTTGACGATATATTCCTGAACGGCTGTCGGGCCTTTGATGTTGAGGATGTCGGCGGGGGTGATGGCACCGTCTGAAAGCGGGGTGCCGGCACGCACGTAGTCGTTTTCCTGAACAAGGATCTGTTTGGAGAGCGGCACAAGATATTTCTTGACTTCACCGAGGCGGGAAGTGACGGTGATCTCGCGGTTGCCTCGTTTTACTTTGCCAAAGTTGACTTCGCCGTCAATTTCGGCAACGATTGCCGGGTTGGACGGGTTGCGTGCTTCGAAAAGTTCGGTAACACGGGGAAGACCGCCGGTGATATCGCCAGCGTTGCCCGACGCACGCGGAATCTTGACGAAGATTTCGCCGGGCTTGAGCTGTGTGCCTTCGTCGACCATGAGGTGCGCTCCCACAGGGAGGGCATAGGTCTTGACAACTTGTCCGTTGTTATCAAGGATATTGGCTTCGGGCACTTTGGAACGGTCTTTGGACTCGATGATAATTTTTTCACGCAGACCGGTCTGTTCGTCGGCGTCAACGCGGTAAGTGATATTTTCAAGAAGGTTGACGTATTCGACTTTACCTCCTGCTTCGCTACAGATGACGGCGTTGAAAGGATCCCATTCGCAGATGACATCGCCTTTCTTGATTGCCGCTCCGTTGTCGAAGTAGAGTTTCGAACCGTAGGGGATGTTGGCGTTTGTGAGCATCATCTTGGTGTTTGGATCCATGATGCGCATTTCGGCCAGACGTCCGATGACCACTTCAACGTTGCGTCCCTTGGCATCGACTTCGTCGGTCTTCACGGTGCGGAGTTCGTCTATTTCAAGGATACCGTCGTAGCGTGATGTGACGGATGATACGGCTGCGATGTTGGATGCGACACCGCCGACGTGGAATGTACGGAGTGTGAGCTGTGTGCCTGGTTCGCCGATCGATTGTGCGGCGATGACGCCCACAGCCTCGCCTTTCTGCACGAGGCGGTTGTTGGCCAGGTTGCGGCCGTAGCATTTGGCGCAGACTCCTTTTTTGCTTTCGCATGTGAGTACCGAACGTATCTCAACGGATTCGATGGGCGATGCGTTGATGCGGTCGGCAGCGTCGTCGTTGATCTCTTCTCCGGCGGCTACGATCACTTCGCCTGAAATGGGGTCGATGATGTCGTGAACCGAAACGCGGCCGAGGATTCGTTCGCCGAGCGATGCTACAACCTCATCATTGTTTTTGATTTCGGTGCATACGAGTCCGCGCAGAGTTCCGCAGTCTTCCTCATGAATGATCACGTCGTGAGCCACGTCGACAAGACGTCGTGTGAGGTAGCCGGCGTCGGCTGTTTTGAGTGCGGTATCGGCAAGACCTTTACGTGCGCCGTGGGTCGAGATGAAGTATTCGAGCACCGACAGACCTTCCTTGAAGTTGGCAAGAATCGGGTTTTCGATGATCTGACCGCCTTCAGCACCGGATTTCTGCGGTTTGGCCATAAGGCCGCGCATACCGGAGAGCTGTCGGATCTGGTCCTTCGAACCACGGGCGCCGGAGTCGAGCATCATGAACACGGGGTTGAAACCCTGCTGGTCGGCCGAGATCTGTTTCATCAGCGTGTCGGCGAGGCGGGAGTTGACATGTGTCCATATATCGATGATCTGGTTGTAGCGTTCGTTGTTGGTGATGAAGCCCATTGAGTAGTTGTTCATCACTTCCTGAACCTGTTCGTAGCCTTCACGCACATATTCTTCTTTTTCCTTGGGGATGATCACGTCGCCGAGGTTGAACGACAGGCCGCCGCGGAATGCCATGTAATAACCGAGGTTTTTGATGTCGTCGAGGAATTGTGCCGAGCGTGGTATACCGCATTTCTTGATCACTTTCGATATGATGGTGCGGAGCGACTTTTTCGACAGGATCTCGTTGACATATCCGATTTCCTTGGGGACGTACTGGTTGACGAGCACGCGGCCTACGGAGGTGTTTTCGACGAGATGCGTGATGGGGTTGCCCTGCTCGTCGATGTCGTCGACAACTACCGATACGGGGGCGTGAAGCGTCACGCGGCCTTCGTTGTAGGCGATCTGTGCTTCTTCGGGACCATAGAATTTGAGTCCTTCGCCCTTGTCGCCCTTGCGGAGCTTGGTGATGTAGTAAAGTCCGAGCACCATATCCTGCGATGGAACGGTGATAGGAGCGCCGTTGGCGGGATTGAGGATGTTATGAGCTCCGAGCATAAGCATTTGCGCTTCGAGCACGGCTTCATTGCCGAGAGGAAGGTGGACGGCCATCTGGTCGCCGTCGAAGTCGGCGTTGAATGCCGTACATGCGAGCGGGTGGAGCTGTATGGCCTTGCCTTCGATCATTCGGGGCTGGAAGGCCTGAATGCCGAGGCGGTGAAGTGTCGGGGCTCGGTTGAGGAGCACGGGGTGGCCTTTCATCACGTATTCGAGGATATCCCATACGACGGGCTCTTTGCGGTCGACAATCTTTTTGGCCGATTTGACGGTCTTGACGATGCCGCGTTCGATGAGCTTGCGGATGATGAAAGGCTTATAAAGTTCGGCAGCCATGTTTTTGGGGATGCCGCATTCGTGCATTTTGAGCTCGGGACCTACGACGATAACCGAACGGGCCGAATAGTCGACTCGTTTGCCGAGAAGGTTCTGGCGGAAACGTCCCTGCTTGCCTTTGAGGGAGTCGGAAAGCGACTTGAGGGGACGGTTGGCTTCTGTTTTGACGGCCGATGATTTGCGTGAGTTGTCAAGCAGCGAGTCGACGGCTTCCTGAAGCATGCGTTTCTCGTTGCGGAGAATCACTTCCGGCGCTTTGATCTCGATGAGTCGTTTCAGACGGTTGTTGCGGATGATCACTCGACGGTAGAGATCGTTGAGGTCACTTGTCGCGAAGCGGCCGCCGTCGAGTGGCACGAGCGGACGAAGTTCGGGCGGAATGACGGGCACGGCCTGAAGGATCATCCATTCGGGTTTGTTGCGGCCTCGCGATGCGCGGAACGACTCAACGACCTGAAGACGTTTGAGCGCTTCGGTCTTGCGTTGCTGCGAGCCGTCGGTATCGGCCTGATGACGTAGCTGATAGGATAGGTCGTCGAGGTCGAGGCGCTGGAGAAGATCATAGATGGCCTCGGCGCCCATCTTGGCGATGAACTTGTTGGGGTCGGTGTCTTCAAGCAGCTGGTTTTCTTTCGGAAGCTTGTCGAGGATATCGAAGTATTCTTCTTCGGTAAGGAGGTCGAGCGGCTGGACATCTTCAACACATCCCGGCTGAATGACCACGTAACGTTCGTAGTAGATGATGGCGTCGAGTTTTTTCGACGGAAGACCGAGCAGATAGCCGATCTTGTTGGGAAGCGAGCGGAAATACCAGATATGTGCAACCGGCACAACGAGCTTGATGTGTCCCATGCGTTCGCGGCGCACTTTCTTTTCGGTCACTTCAACGCCGCAGCGGTCGCACACGATGCCTTTATAGCGGATGCGTTTGTATTTTCCGCAGTGGCATTCATAATCCTTGACAGGACCGAAGATGCGTTCGCAGAAAAGGCCGTCGCGTTCGGGCTTGTAGGTTCGGTAGTTGATTGTTTCTGGTTTCAGCACTTCACCGCTGGATTTTTCGAGGATTTCCTCTGGAGAAGCCAGTCCGATGGTGATTTTGGAGAAACCGGTTTTTATTTTGTTGTCTTTTCTAAAAGCCATAAGTTTAGATGTTGACTGAGAGATACAATATGGTGAGAGAAACTACGATGCGAATCGCGGATTACTGTTCGAGGTTGATGCTCAGGCCAAGACCGCGCAGCTCGTGCAGAAGCACGTTGAGCGATTCGGGGATTCCGGCCTGTGGCATCGGATCGCCTTTGACGATGGCTTCGTAGGCTTTGCTGCGGCCGTTGACGTCATCGCTCTTGATGGTGAGAATCTCCTGAAGCACGTGTGCGGCACCGAAAGCTTCGAGCGCCCAGACTTCCATTTCGCCGAAGCGCTGGCCGCCGAACTGGGCTTTGCCGCCCAGAGGCTGCTGGGTGATGAGTGAGTACGGGCCGATGGAACGTGCGTGCATCTTGTCTTCGACCATGTGGCCGAGTTTAAGCATGTAGATCACACCGACGGTAGCCGGCTGGTCGAAGCGTTCGCCTGTGCCGCCGTCATAGAGGTAGGTCTTGCCATAGCGCGGTAATCCGGCTTTGTCAGTCCAGTTGTTGAGGTCGTCGAGGGTTGCGCCGTCAAAGATGGGGGTGGCGAATTTCTCGCCGAGTTCGCGGCCTGCCCATCCGAGGACGGTTTCGAAGATCTGGCCGAGGTTCATACGCGAGGGCACGCCCAGAGGGTTGAGGACGATGTCGACGGGGGTGCCGTCGGCAAGGAATGGCATGTCTTCCTGCCTTACGATGCGGCTGACGATACCTTTGTTGCCGTGACGTCCGGCCATCTTGTCGCCCACGCTGATCTTGCGTTTTTTTGCCACATAGACTTTTGCCATCTGCATGATGCCTGAGGGAAGATCGTCGCCGATCGAGATGTCGTTTTTCTTGCGGCGCAGTTCGGTCTCGATCTCTTTTTTCTTGCGGAGATAGTTGACGATGCAGTCGCGGATCATCTCGTTTTTATGGGCGTCGGTGGTCCATTTGCTCAGGTTGATCGTGTCGTAGTCGATATCACGGAGTATGGCGGCTGAGAATTTCGCCCCTTTGGCGATGATATCTGTTCCGAGGAAGTCTTTGACGCCTTGCGATGTCTTGCCTGATGTGAGTGTCATGAGTTTTCCCACGAGCACGTCTTTAAGCGCTTCGAGTTTTTCTTCATATTCCTCATCAAGCTTGGGAAGCACGGCGTTGGCGCTTTTGCTTTTCTTCTTTTTGGCGGCTCGGGAGAAGAGGTTGGTGCCGATGACCACACCCTTGAGCGAGGGCGATGCCTTGAGGGAGGCGTCTTTGACGTCGCCTGCCTTGTCGCCGAAGATGGCGCGGAGCAGCTTTTCTTCCGGGGTGGGATCGCTTTCTCCCTTAGGAGTGATCTTGCCGATCATGATGTCGCCGGGCACTACGTGAGCGCCGACACGGATGATGCCGCGTTCGTCGAGATCTTTGGTGGCGTCTTCGCTTACGTTGGGGATGTCGGAGGTGAGCTCTTCCATTCCTCGTTTTGTTTCGCGCACTTCAAGCGAATATTCGTCGACATGGACGGATGTGAGGATATCTTCGCGCACCATGCGTTCGTTGAGCACGATAGCGTCCTCGTAGTTGTAGCCTTTCCAGGGCATGAACGCCACTTTGAGGTTGCGGCCCAGAGCGAGTTCGCCGTTTTCTGTCGAATAGCCTTCGGTGAGGATAGTGCCTTTGCTGACACGCTGTCCCTTATGGCATATCGGGCGAAGGTCGATGGTCGTGCTCTGGTTCGTTTTGCGGAATTTGGGGATTTTATATTCCTTGACTGCGTCTTCGAATGCCACGAATTCCTGATCAGGAGTGCGGTCGTAACGGATGCGGATGACATTGGCGTCGACGAATTCGATCGTTCCGTCGCCTTCAGACGTGATCTGTGTGCGGGAGTCGCGTATGAGCTGTCCTTCGAGGCCTGTGCCAACGATAGGAGCTTCGCTGCGGAGCAGGGGCACGGCCTGGCGCATCATGTTCGATCCCATGAGGGCGCGGTTGGCGTCGTCGTGTTCGAGGAACGGGATGAGCGATGCGGCTATGGACGCTATCTGTGTGGGCGAAACATCCATAAGCTCGACCTGCTCGGGCGCCACGATAGGGAAGTCGGCGTCGAGGCGGGCTTTGACGCGGTCGTTGACGAAGGTGCCGTCGTCGTGGAGAGGAGCGTTGCCCTGGGCAATCACTTTTCCCTCTTCGATTTCAGCAGTGAGATAGATGATTTCGTCGTTGTTGAGGTTGACTTTCTTGTCCTCGACCTTGCGGTATGGGGTTTCGATGAATCCGAGATCGTTGATCTTGGCGTAGACACAGAGCGACGAGATAAGGCCGATGTTCGGGCCTTCAGGGGTTTCGATAGGACAGAGGCGTCCGTAGTGAGTGTAGTGCACGTCGCGCACTTCGAAACCGGCACGTTCGCGTGATAGGCCGCCGGGACCGAGGGCCGACATACGGCGTTTGTGGGTGATTTCGGCCAGAGGGTTGGTCTGGTCCATGAACTGCGACAGTGCGTTGGTGCCGAAGAAGGTGTTGATGACCGATGAGATGGTCTTGGCGTTGATGAGGTCGATTGGCGTGAACACTTCATTGTCGCGCACGTTCATGCGTTCGCGGATTGTACGTGACATGCGTGCGAGGCCAACGCCAAACTGGTTGTAGAGCTGTTCGCCCACGGTGCGGACGCGGCGGTTGCTGAGGTGGTCGATATCGTCGACATCAGTTTTCGAGTTGATGAGTTCGATGAGATATTTGATGATGGCGATGATGTCTTCCTTGGTCAGCACCTTGACGTCCATCGAAGTGGTGAGTCCGAGTTTCTTGTTGATACGGTAGCGTCCCACTTCGCCGAGGTCATAGCGTTTTTCTGAGAAGAAGAGGTTGGTGATGACTTCGCGTGCGCTGGCGTCGTCCGGCGGCTCGGCGTTGCGGAGTTGCCGGTAGATGTATTGGATGGCTTCTTTCTCTGAGTTTGAGGTGTCTTTCTGCAGAGTGTTGAAGATGATGGAGTAGTCGCTGGTGTTGACATCTTCCTTATGGAGAAGGATTGTCTGCACACCGGAGTCGAGAATTTCCTGTATGTGGTGTTCCTCGATCACGGTTTCGCGGTCGATGAGCACTTCGTTTCGGTCGATTGAAACGACTTCGCCGGTGTCTTCGTCAACGAAGTCTTCCACCCATGTTTTGAGTAGGCGGGCGGCGAATTTACGGCCGATGCATTTTTTGAGGTTGGTTTTATTGACTTTGACTTCTTCAGCCAGACCGAATATTTCGATGATGTCTTTGTCGCTTTCCAGACCGATAGCGCGTAGCAGTGTGGTTACGGGCAATTTCTTTTTACGGTCGATGTAGGCATACATCACGTTGTTGATGTCGGTAGCGAATTCGATCCATGAGCCTCTGAAAGGGA
>CAJJOX010000088.1 GCA_905193485.1 uncultured Porphyromonadaceae bacterium
CCCCACCAGCAAAAACATTCCCCGCCGTTCGTCCGACGCAGTCTATTATGTATATGAAATCCGCAGCCGGCTTCTAAAACCGCTATCAACAGATCATCCGCGCCAGCAATCGCCCGTGTTCTCTCCCGACGGCCGCATGGTCGCTTTCGTCGCCGACAACAATATCTTCATAAAAAAGCTCGACTACGGATCGGAAGTACCGGTCACAAAAGACGGCAGAAAAAACGCCATAATCAATGGAGTGCCGGACTGGACATATGAGGAGGAGTTCACCACAACATGCTCCATGACTTGGGCGCCGGACAATCTCACACTGTGCTTTATACGCTACGACGAATCCGACGTTCCCACGTTCGCCTTCCAGCTCTACGAGGGATATTGCGACCCTATGCAGCAGTTCGCACTATATCCCGGTGAGTTCGCCTACAAATATCCCGTCGCCGGACAACCCAACTCTAAAGTCACCGTACATTCCTATGACGTTGAAACCCGCAAGACCAAACAGATTGTACTACCCGGATCCCAGACAGAATATATCCCCCGCATCGAATACGGTCCGACACCTGACAAGCTGATGGTGACCACCCTCAACCGCGACCAGACCCGCATGGAGCTCTACAGCGTCAATCCCCGTTCCACTACAGTCAAATCGATTCTCGTCGAGCAATGGAATGCATGGCTCGACCCGCAAACCTACGAAGATATACGTTTCCTTGACGACTTTTTCGTCATCAACTCCTGCCGCACAGGATATCAGCATCTCTACGCCTATAGCTACAACGGCACCCTCATCCGTCAGATCACATCAGGCGACTTCGATGTCGACGCATATTACGGTTACGACTCCGCTTCCGGATCACACTACTTCCGTTCCGACCGGACCGGTGCCGTCAACCGCACCATATGCCGCACCGACGCCAAGGGCCGGACAACCATATTGTCCCCCGAAAAAGGATATGCTTCAGCATCCTGCTGGAGTCCGAAAATGGACTATTTCGTAGTCTGCTACAGCAACGCCACTACACCGCCCGTCTACACGCTCCACACCGCCTCCGGAAAAAACGTGAGAACAATAGAAGACAACAAAGCATATGCCGCACGGTGGGCATCGGCGCCTAAAGCGGAATTCTTCACCATGCAGAGCGATGGCAACACACTCAACGGTTTCATGATCAAGCCTACCGGATTTGACCCCACGCACCGCTATCCCGTCATTATGTGCCAATACAGCGGCCCCGGATCTCAGGAAGTCCTCGACCGGTGGAACATCGGTGCAGAGAACTATTTTGCCCGGGCCGGCTATCTCGTGGTATGCGTAGACGGCCGTGGCACAGGTGGACGAGGACGGGCATTTTCCGACGTCGTTTACAAAAATCTCGGTCATTATGAATCAATCGACCAGATTGCAGCCGCGCGATATGCCGGGGAGCTTCCCTACGCCGATCCCCGACGCATCGCCATCTATGGATGGAGCTACGGAGGCTATGAATCCATCATGGCATCGTCGCAAAAAGACGCGCCATACGCTGCCGCCGTAGCCGTGGCGCCGGTAACCGACTGGCGATACTACGACACAGTCTATGCCGAACGCTACATGCTCACTCCGCAGCAAAATCCCGACGGCTACGATAAGGCTTCCACCATGCCATACATCTCCGACCGCCGGTGTCCCCTTTTGATCATGACCGGCACAGCCGACGACAATGTTCACATGTTCAACACCGTCCAGTATTCCGCCGAGGCTGAGAAAGCAGGCCGATGGGTGGATGTGGTGCTCTTCCCCAACATGAATCATTCGATAAACGGCTGCAACGCCCGGCAGGTAGTATATGCACGCATGCTCAGCTTTCTTGAAACCAACATGTAAACGCGACTTAGACCGGCAGCACACACAACCGACAGAATTCCGACAATGAAACAGCGAATCTTAGACTACGGATGGGGTATCTTCAGGCTTTGGACCAACTGGCTTGAAGGCAGCGGAGCCATCACTCTGCTCGTCATTCTGTCGCTTTGGGTCAAGCCGCTCTACCTTCCCTTCATTGCTTTCGGAATGATGGCCGTGCTCTATTATCAGATTCGGCGCAACCGAGAGATACGACTCCCTTCATGCTACATCCTCCCGTTTGTAGTCACCCGCGTGCTTTTTTGGACCGGACTGGTGATGATCCTACTCAATCTGGTCTACAATACACCTCTTGCCGGATATTTTCTCGACATATCAAAGACAAACCGCGACATCCCCTTCATATGTGTTCTCATCACATCGCCAATCACGACCGTCATAGCAGGCTACAGCTATCTCAGGCGTCATCGCGGAAGCTTCTGCCGTGACTGTCAGATGCGCAACGGCACTCCGGCCGAGCGCGGTTTTCTCGGCATGGTCTACACTCAGGTAGGCATGTATCAGGTCGGTATGCTTTTCTGGCTTTCCGCTGTCCCGGCTATTATCGGTTGGATCTACTATGCACTGCTTTATGTCAACACCGACCTGAGCCTCCCCGACAAATTTGTCTTTTTCATCATCCCGTTCCTTCTTTGGCTCTTCGCTGCAATCTATCTTGGCGTGAGATACATCGGTTTATGGGGTTACTATAAACAGAACATCGAGGGTAGCCTCGAACGGCACGGCGCCTACACTCTTGTGCGATGCATCGTCATCTGGGACAACTACATAGGCGTTTGTCCGCCTGAAACGGATGCCGATAAAAAAATATCACTCGACGATAAGTCCGATACACCTCTGAGCATCTACATTAATAGAGTCGAATCGCTTTCTCCGATACAGGCCGAAAGCTATTTCACCAACTTTTCCGGTGTACGGCATCCCGACATGCGTTTCATGTATGCCAATCTCGTCGGTAATGCCGACTGCAACATCCTACACTACCTTTGTTTTCTCGACGACAGTCAAAAAGACGATTTTGAAAAGCATTTTCCGTCATGCCGATGGCTCACGCTCAACGAGGTGGCCAATATGATCAACAACCACAAGCTTGCCCCGCTGATGTCATCCGAAATAATCCGGCTCCACACCATAGCCATGGCATGGAAAACCTACGACTCCAAAGGTCGCCGGCGCTACAAGATAAAAAATTACCGTCCCACGTTCCGCATCTGCGACATTCACAAATGGGACATCGATTACAACGACCCGCAGTGGCTCTATATCGCTGATAACAATCAGGACACTCCGCTCCACACCCTGAGATATTTCTGGCGGAAATACATCAGCGGTGTCGGTTACTGAACATTATTTCATCAATCGCATTCATCACAATTCCACAGTGCCTTTAATCGTCATCACAGGGCCCACGGCATCGGGCAAAACATCAAGAGCCGTCGACTGCGCGCGTCGTTTCGACGCCGAAATCGTCAGTGCCGACTCGCGTCAGATCTATCGCGGAATGGATATCGGCACAGGCAAAGACATGGATGAATATGGCGATGATGTGACCGTACACATGATCGACATCGCTCCCGCCGGCTATAAATACAATCTTTTCGAATATCTTCGGGATGCCAACACCGCTATCGACGACATCATGCGACGTGGCAGGCTTCCGATTTTATGCGGTGGCACCGGGCTGTATGTCGAATCCGTTCTTAAAGGGATATCCCTTCCTCCCGTGCCCGAAAATGCGGCATTGCGTGCGTCGCTTGCAGGCAAGACCCTCGATGAGCTCTCCGCCATCCTCTCCTCGATGAAGAAACTCCACAACATCACCGACATCGACACAGCACAACGCGCTGTCCGCGCCATCGAAATAGCCGCATTCTACGAAGCCAACCCGTCTATGGCGGAGGCTGCACGGCCGCATCCACGCCACGACGCCGTTGTCATCGGTGTCGGCATTGACCGTGAAAGCCGCCGCAATCGAATCACGGCTCGGTTACGGCAACGCATTGACAGCGGAATGATCGACGAAGTGCGCCGTCTGCTTGATTCCGGTATAAAGCCCGATGACCTAATTTACTATGGCCTCGAATACAAGTTTATCACTCTCTACCTCACGGGTGCACTGACTCTGGATGAGATGATTTCCTCTCTTGAAATAGCCATCCATCAATTCGCAAAACGTCAGATGACATGGTTCAGGGGCATGGAACGGCGGGGTATACACATCCATTGGCTTCCTTTCGATATGCCGCGCGACGAATTCGTCGATGCTGTTCATCATCTCATGACTAAAAACCTCTCTCAATGAAAACGCTTTTCATAGAGCTGACCGCCATAGCTATTGCTGTTGTCGTCATCGGTCTTGACTCAATTGCCGCCACGCCACAACGCGTTTATCACGATGATTGTTGCAATCACACCGACTCTATGGTCATGATCAGCCTGCCCGATTGCCCGTTCCGGACAAAAGCGCTCGAAATCAGAGGCTCATGCGCTCCCGACGGGCGCAAAAGTGCCGATCGGCATTCGGCGTTCGGTATAGCCTGGGGAATTAGCGATGATCCATCGGCTCCTTATTATCGTGTCATGCTTTCCCCCGCCACGACCGACAATTACGACGGCATAACAGACCGCCCCGCAGTCACACTCGTTATCGAACGGATTGAGCCTGCTGAAAACGTAACTGCAACACTCAGCCGTCATCTCCTCTCCGATGGGTTCGAGCTGTTGCGATGCGAAAACTCACTCGCTGTCGAAATCGACTGCCGCAGCATGAAAGCCACGGTTTTTGCCGGTAACAGACAGCTCGCGGAAATCGACACCGCACCGGCGCCTGTTTCGGGAGCGTTCGCGGTCATCACTCGCGCAAAAGCTTCCGTCAGACTCATCGTATCCGAAACCGTAGCCGACTACGCCGCCCTGTTACACACCGGATGGACTCCCGAAACTCTCCGCAATGCGCTTTCCGATCCTTGCCGCATTGCCCCGCAAGGTATCTGGAACTATCTTGACCGCGACAACGACAGCCGATATTGCCGCCTCGGAGGCGACTATCGCATCGCCATTGTCGACGACGGTCATGGCGGATTCGATATCATTTATCTGGATGGTGCCCGGACGGGAGCCGCCGGATGGACTCCGGGCATGCGCAAAGGCCATCTGCACCCGACGCCTTTCAAAAACCACTACGATCTCGTGTGGTACGACGCGTCGATGAACGCCATCCAATGCGAGGCAAGTGCGACAATGGAACAGGATGCCATACTCCGTTTTGACTTCCCGCTCCTGAAATCATCGGTCCGTTTCGCCCGCGTCGCCGACATCAATAGTGCGCTGCCGGATAAGTGATGGTCTGCGTCACTATGTCATATTCAAGATCCGAATCGCTGAAATCGACAACGACGGTTGCCGCTGTACGTCGCACTCTATAAACATCCGTCTGATGCTCGATCGACTCGATGTAATCATAAAGCGTCGGCGAAAGTTGGTCATATAAAAACTGTTGGGGCAATGTCTGCCCGCAGCCGTCGACATCAACCCAACGGTAGTCAGAATCAAAACTGAGGCGTGCGCCTTTGCTTATCTGCACTGTCGAGTTGCCATTCTCCTCATCAACCTTATAGCTCTCTATGGATCCGAAAGGGAAATATTCCGATATAAACGAGGCTATGGGGGTGGGCAAATCGTCGAACGGTGTTGAGGAGCACGCGCCTATTGTTGCTATCAGCACCAATAGCGCTATAAACGTGTAGGTGTTGCGTGTCATGGCTGGGAGGAATTAATTCTGAAAAACGATTAGGCCATATTCATGGCTTGCTTCGTGTCAAATTCAAACATACTCTAAAGTGTGTTATGATTTTATAACAAATGCTGCCGCTTTTGGTTCATAAACAAGGTGTTTTGTAAATTTGCCTCATGAAAATGATTGTCAAATCTCCGATAACGCGTACTCCCGGCTTCCTGCTCCCGGCAATTCTCACCGCTCTGTGCATTCTCGTTGCCACACCCGGCGCACAAGCCGAAGTGCCTCCGTCCGACCGGTTTTCATTAATGGAAAGTGCCGACAAAGCCATCAGCGACGGGAAATGGGCCGAAGCTGAGGATGCTTTGCGGCAGGCTCTGCGCCTTGATCCGTCCGATCCCACCAATGTGCTTCTGTTGTCCAATCTCGGGATGGTACAATATTACGACGGCCGCACCGACGATGCCATAAACACGCTTTCCGATGCACATCGCATCGCTCCGTCATCGGTAACCGTCCTGCTCAACCGCGCCCGGGTGCTGACGTCCGCCGGACTCGCCGAACAGGCACTCGATGATTATTCCTCCGTCATACGGCTCGACAGCACTCTCACCGAACCACGCTTCTATCGCGCCATGCTACGTCTTTCCCTCGGCATGGACCAGATGGCTCAGGCCGACATCGACACGCTGGCCCTTAAGGCTCCAGCCGACAGGCTCACAAACATTGCCCTGGCCACTGTCGAGATGCGCAATTCCGACTTTTCTTCCGCAATAATCCATCTGTCGACTGTCCTCAAAGACAATCCCGACGCCACACACTACGGCTCACGCGCCCTCTGCTATCTCATGACAGGCGATCTCGCTGCGGCCTCCGACGATATTGCTTCCGGACTCGAACTCGACCCGACCGACGGAGAGCTTTATCTCTATCGCGCCCTACTCAACAAAATGCGCTACAGACCCGACGACGCAAAAGCCGATGGTGAAAAAGCCATAAAAATGGGCGTCGACTCCCGAAAAGTGAATACTTTGCTACAATGACTCTGTCTGCCTTCATCAAAACTTGGCTTTTTACACTCAAATCATTGCTTTTAAACCTTTTTTTTGCGAAATTTGTTATACGACCGAATGATAATTCAATAAAATGTCGTAGATTTGCAACGGAATTATCTATAAAATTTGCAAATATTGTCTAACATTATAAACACAAAACAATGAACACAGACACAATTGGAACATGGGCCGGACTCGTTTGGAGTGCCCTCAACGAAGCTGATGTGCTTGACAACAAACAGATAAAGAAAATCACAAAGCTGAAAGACAAGGAACTCTACGCTGCTCTCGGATGGCTCGCCCGCGAAAACAAAATCACCTTTGAAGAAAGCGGCGATGGCAAAGAGATTCTCGTAGCGCTCGTAAAATAATCGTTTTACTCTCATAAAAAAGCGGGTCGACATTTTCAATCGGCCCGTTTTTTTCTTTTACACCATTTTTTTAACTTTGCACCGAAATGGACGGACTTGTCATTAAAAACACCGGTAGCTCATATACCGTCAGCACTGCCGACGGTCACGAAATCGACTGCAAGATCAAAGGCCGATTCAGGCTTAAAGGCATTCGCACCACCAATCCGGTGGCCGTCGGCGACAACGTGAGCATCGACATCAACCCCGATGGTTCGGCCTATATCACCGATATAAGGCCACGCAAGAACTATATCATCCGTCGCGCCAGCAATCTCTCGAAGGAGGCCCACATCATTGCCGCCAATCTTGATCAGGCATGCCTCATAGTGACACTACTGCATCCCGTCACATCAACGACCTTCATAGACCGATTCCTGTCTACGGCCGAAGCCTATCGTGTGCCTGCGGTGATCGTCATCAACAAGACCGATCTTCTCTCCGATCCTGACGACCGCCGGTATCTCGAAGCCGTCACATACCTCTATTCTTCGATAGGCTATAAAGTCGTTCACACGTCGGCTCGCACCGGCGAAGGCCTCAGCGATCTCCACGCGCTACTGTCCGGCAAGATCACTCTACTGTCCGGCAATTCAGGGGTCGGCAAAACATCTCTTATCAACGATCTCATTCCCGACCTCGACCTGCGCACCGCCGAAATTTCGGCTTCACACCTCACTGGCATGCACACCACCACGTTCTCTGAAATGTTTTCGCTGCCTGAAGGCGGCTACATCATCGACACTCCTGGCGTGAAAGGCTTCGGGACAATCGACTACGACAAATACGAGGTGGCGCATTTCTTCCCCGAAATATTCCGGGAGTCACATAATTGCCGCTACGGCAACTGCACACACATCCACGAACCCGGATGCGCCGTGCGGCAGGCTCTTGACGAAAACCGTATCGCCGCGTCACGATATGCCTCATATCTCAGTATCCTCGACGACATCGACCACGAAAAATACCGCAAAGGCTACTAAATCTGCCCATCCGACACGCATATCACCACATTTTCTTTAGGGGCTTTTTTCTCATCCCTTTTAATTTTTTTACGATAGGGCTCTGCCTTTTCACACTTTTTTACTAATTTTGCGGCTTCAATCGCCGGGCACCGCCATTCAGCCGGTGTGCCCGCTTTGCGGCCATCCGCAGATACGCCGCCACTACACATAGGTAAGAATCCATAAGGTAAAAAAGAAAAGACAAATGAATTTTTCAGGACCAATCGACTTCAAGCCGAAACTCGTTTCTTCACTCTCACACTATTCACTGTCACGATTCAAGGCCGACCTCATATCCGGCATAGTCGTCGGCATAGTCGCCCTCCCGCTTGCCATCGCCTTCGGCGTTGCACGCGGCGTCAGCCCGCCAATAGGCCTAATCCCC
>CAJJOX010000089.1 GCA_905193485.1 uncultured Porphyromonadaceae bacterium
CTACCGTTATTCAAAAACGGCTGGAGAAGAGAGCGAAACGGGAAAAACATGGCGTGCCGTGCTCAAACGATACGTGTGGCGCATTCTCCTTTATGCCACCGTCCTGACCGCCATATGCCTCATCTCGACCCACTGGTTGCAGCCATGGCTGATCGAGATAATGCCCGGATGGGGACGCCTCATCTGCACGCTGGTCACCATTGGCGCGATGGCTCCGTTTCTCCTGGCGCTTTCCTACCCCTCATCAAAGAAAAACGAACGCGAAACACTCCTGAATGCCAACGCCCGCTACGATGTCCCGCTCGTCGTGCTGCGCATTTTCCGTCTTATGCTTTCGATGGCTTTCATCTACTATGCCATATCTTCTATTTACACGCCTCGCACCGGCATATTTGCGGGACTCGGCGTGTTTATCCTCATCACCGTGGTCTTTTCAAAACAGGTTAGACGGCGCATGCACTCCATTGAGGAAAAATTCATCAATAATCTCAATGAACGCGAATTGCGCCGTTCCGGCCACAACAACAATATCATAAGCAATCTACATATGGCATTTGTCACGGTAGGCTACGCATGCCCGTTTGTCGGCATGAAGCTTGCCGACTCCGGACTGCGTGCCACCTACGGAATCAATGTGGCATCTATTCAGCGCGGAACCACAGTAATCCCGGTTCCTGCCGGAAACATACGGCTTTTCCCCGGCGACACTCTGTCGATTATCGGCACCGAAGATGAAATCCAGCGTCTTCTCCCTGTCATCGAGGCACAACCCGTTGAAAACACTGCCGGAGTCAAAGCCACAGACATGAAACTGACCTCGCTGCAACTCACAGACCGCTCACCTCTCATAGACAAGACTGTCGCCCAGTCAGAGTTGTCGACCCGCTACAGTTCATTGCTGGTCAGCATCATGCGCGATGACACCTACATCACGCCCGACAAATCCACCACATTCCGGCCCGGCGACATTTTATGGCTTGTCGCCAATCCCAGGATTCTCGCGCCGTTGCACTGACGCATGCCGCCACAGCAACAGATTGGGCTCTGGATCAATCGCATCAAATCTACTAAACGCGTCTTTACATCTCTGCCTGTTTTTTGACGTGCTGAAAAGTCTGTCAACTATTGCAAACTAACCTAATAAGTGTTAACTTTGCACAAATCAACCAATCAGCCACCAGCATTATGCAGAACATCAAGCCCGGTTCGCTACTAAACAACGGGAAATATCGCGTAGACCTTGCCATCGGTCAAGGCGGTTTTGGCATCACTTATCTTGGGCAACACACAATCCTTGCGACAAAAATCGCTATAAAAGAATATTTTCCTCAGCAATATTGCGACCGCGACGACCACTCCAACAACATTGTGGCAAAATCCACATCTTCGGCAAAAGAGATGGCTCGCTTCCGCACCAAATTCATCAAAGAAGCCATAACTCTCTCAAAGCTGAACCACCCCAATATCGTCAGGATTCTCGACGTGTTCGAAGACAATGGATCAGCCTATTTTGTAATGGATTTCATCGATGGCATGACCCTGAAGGACATGGTCGAGTGCGAACCGCTCCCCATTGACCGCGCCATTGACTACACCCGCAGAATTGCCGGAGCCCTGCAACATATCCATGAAAAACGAATCAACCATCTCGACATAAAGCCCGCCAACATCATCGTACGTGCCAGTGACAATCAGCCTATACTCATTGACTTCGGACTGGCGAAAAGCTACGACAGCATGGGCAACCAGACCAGCGCGACACCTCTCGGCGTAAGCCGCGGATATGCCCCGCTTGAACAATACACCGGCGCTATCGAGTCGTTCTCGCCCGAAAGCGACCTCTATTCGCTCGGAGCCACGTTATATAAAATCGCAACAGGAATCAATCCGCCCGAACCGTCGACAATTCTCAACACCGGACACATCGATTTTCCCGACTTTATCCCCGAAACCATACGCCGCATTGTCACAAAAGCCATGTCGGTTTCCAAATCCGAGCGCTATCACACAGCCGATGATTTCATAGCCGATCTCGACAAAGCTTTCGGTCCCGCACCTGAATGCGATGTCGAAACAGACATTGACGATGAAATCACCGCCAACAATCTTACTACGGCAAACACCTTAGAAACGGTTAAGGGATCTCCCACAACTGAAGATCCTGCCGACGATATAAATCCCGACGATGCCGACGTGCCGGCAGAGAATTCCGATGACCCATGCCCCATCCGTGAGCCAGAGCCTGTCTTAACAGCTGATGAAGACACCACTTCCGCAGAAGCGCCTGTTCACGAAACTGATCCTGACAATTCGAGGCCGTCGACAACCGGCAATCCCGATGAGCCTGCAACCCTGCAACGGCAGCAACCGTCTGATTCCGGACAAAAAGACATTGACATTGATCTGGATATTCCTGTTGACGACACGGATTCGACATCCGACGTTGAAAATATTGAACTGCCGAAAACACCGGAAGCACCGGAAACACCTTGTGAAAAGCCCGCTCGACCATCCAATGCAAAGAAATCGCGGGGCGCAGTCATCCTGCTCATTGTGTTAGTCCTCGCATTAGCCGCCGGCGCCGCGATCTACTATCTATGGTCAAACGCAAGTTCCGATAACACAGTCACCGCTTCCGACTCAATCCCTGCTACCGTTGAAACCGTCGACAATGCCACTGATGACATAGCGGAAATCGAACGATCGCTGTCGGTCACCGGCATGCCTGTAACAATCTCGGGAATCAAAGGCAGCTACACCGGCACCCTCAACGCCGATTCTATTCCCGACATGAAAACCAATGCCTATGTAAAATTCGACGATAAAACCTATGATTTTTACAAAGGTGATATCACCGGAGGAAAAATTACCGGCCACGGATTCCTGCAGACCATCGACGGGACGACTTTTGAAGGCACCTTCAACGATGGCGAGATCCTTGATGGCGAGATCAAATACAGGAGCGGTGAATCCTACAAAGGATCATTCAAAGACAATGAGTTCTTCAACGGCATCTATTATAACAACTCCGGTAAAGCCGCATTCAGATACGACAACGGAAAAGAATCAAGATTATAACCTTCCAAAACCTATTCCATACAATGAACCACATCTGCAAAAAGGCCATTTCTCTGGTCGCGGTCATTTTAAGCACGGCTTTCGCTGCCAATGCGGATCTTCCTGACGCACTTCCCGGCACGAACCGGAAAGAAAAAGAAAAAATCGACCGCGTGCCGTCAGCGCCGAAGGTGCCGACACGTAGGGGCGCAAGCCGCAAAATAGTCAAGGAAGAGTCGGTCACACTCGCCAAACCATATTTCCACATCGACAAGACATCATCAACCGCACGTGGCGCCGGCGGACACGACTACATCCCCGTCGAAGCACGTAACACATCTTGGGAAATATCCGAATATCCCGCGGAATGGATCATAGCATCAAAAGACGGAAACAGCGGCATCAATATCGAATACGCCGAGAATCCGTCCAATGAACCCCGCTTCACACAAATGGTCGTGACAAACGGCAGCAAAGTGGAAATAATCCAGTTCACGCAGACCGGCACCGTTAAATTTGAAGTAATTGACATCACTTTTGCCAATACCGATGAAGACGGTGAAAAAATCTATTCTGATTTCGGTGAACCGCTATATGTCTACAACCTCAATTTTCTCCTTCCGCGTGTGATCTACAACGGTCCCGAAAAAGCCGAGGACAAACTTGTCAATGTGCGCATTGTCAAGCCCGACGGATCAATCGATGGCGCTGAAAGCCCCAACGATTTCACATATCCATATGTAATCAAATCCCAACCGGGTCAAAACCAGACCGCCGATCTGTATCCATGGGGCTCAAACCAGAAAAAATACGGTATCCCCTACTATTTCCCCGGCACATACAGCTTTCAGCTCTGGATCGATGACGAACTCGCGATCTCCAAAGAATTCAAAGTGTCGCTCAAACCCGACGACTATGGCGCGGCCATCGAAGACTATTGGGTCGAACACGACATCACCTACGACGGGAAAGAAGGCATGCTCGTTCATGCACGTGTCAACAGCCAGAATCTCGAAGGTTACAAAATCAATTACTGCGTATTCCTCAAAGATGAAGAAGGCAACCCGCTTCGTGACAAACGCGACATACCGCTGACCGTGCAGGATATCGCCGACGTCGAAACAAACGACTTCTATTGGGACAACTGGAGCGTATTCGTGCCCTACGACATCATAAAGGATGCACTCGGCGAAGGCAACGACACATTCACCTACAAAATCGAAGTGCAGAATGTCGAAGCACAGCGTCCACTCTCAAATGTCACCGGACTTTCCCACACGTTTATCAACTGACGCACAGTCATATCGAATATTTCACTAACACAACATATTTTCAGTACATCATTAAATGCAACAGAAAATAATCATTCTCGATTTCGGATCGCAGACCACTCAGCTCATCGGACGACGAGTGCGTGAGCTCAACTGCTATTGCGAGATTATTCCGTACAACAAAATGTCGCATGACGACCCGTCGGTCATCGGCGTCATTCTTTCCGGATCTCCATTCTCCGTCTACGATCAGAAAGCATTCCGCATCACTCTCGACGGCATCCGCGACCGATATCCCGTGCTCGGCATATGCTACGGTGCCCAACTCATGGCTCACATCAGCGGAGGCAGCGTTGAGCCTGCCGACTCCCGTGAATACGGTCGGGCCATCCTGTCATCCGTCACCGCAGATCCGCTGCTCAAGGACATCGAAGCCGGCAGCCAGGTGTGGATGAGCCATGGCGACACCATCACCGCGTTGCCCGAAGGATTCAACATCATAGCCTCGACCGATAAAGTGCCCGTGGCCGCATATCGTATTGAAGGCGAGGATATCTGGGGCGTGCAGTTCCATCCCGAAGTGTTCCATTCCACCTGTGGAATGCAGTTGCTCCGCAATTTCGTGGTCGACATCTGCCATTCACGTCAGGACTGGAGTGCGGCGTCATTCATCGAATCGACCGTAGCACAGCTCAAACAGCAGCTTGGTGACGACAAAGTGGTTCTCGGCCTAAGCGGCGGTGTCGACTCATCTGTGGCTGCCGTATTGCTAAACAAAGCCATCGGCAAAAACCTCACATGCATATTCGTCGATCACGGCATGCTGCGCAAAAACGAGTTTGCCGATGTGATGCGCGACTATGAAGGCCTCGGCCTTAACGTTATCGGCGTCGACGCTTCGAAGAAGTTCTTCTCCGAACTGGCCGGTGTGACCGACCCCGAAAAAAAACGCAAGATTATCGGCAAAGGGTTCATCGATGTGTTCAACGAAGAGGCTCTCAAACTCAACGATGTGAAATGGCTCGGACAAGGAACCATCTATCCCGACTGCATCGAATCGCTGTCAATCACCGGCACGACGATCAAAAGCCACCACAATGTGGGCGGCCTTCCCGAAAAGATGCATCTCAGACTCTGTGAACCGCTCCGACTGCTTTTCAAGGACGAAGTTCGCGCCGTCGGACGTCAGCTTGGCATGCCGGAACACCTCATCACACGTCACCCCTTCCCCGGGCCCGGCCTCGCAGTGAGAATACTCGGCGACATAACACCCGAAAAAGTGGCCATTCTCCAGAATGCAGATCATATCTTCATTCAGGGACTCCGCGACTGGGGCCTCTACGATAAAGTCTGGCAAGCCGGCGTGATCCTACTTCCCGTGCAGAGTGTCGGCGTCATGGGCGATGAACGCACCTACGAACGCGCAGTCGCTCTTCGCGCAGTCACCTCAACCGACGCCATGACCGCCGACTGGGCTCATCTGCCCTACGATTTCCTTGCAGACGTATCAAACAAAATCATCAACACCGTTCGTGGCGTAAACCGCGTAACCTACGACATCTCATCCAAACCGCCGGCCACAATCGAGTGGGAATAACCTACCCCGCTCTGACACTCAGACCGAATTTTATTTTATCCAATACAACTCAACCACTTAGCAAGCAATCAACTGAACGCTAAGTGGTTGTTTTTTCAATCGGCTTTCGGAATGGAGAACTGAGAGCTGACGAGGACTTTCTATGTAATAGCCCACTTGCGATAACAAACAGGCCTTCCTTTTGGTTAAAATTGACTATTGCGGACATAACTTAAAGCCTGTAATTTTGCACCATAAAAATAACTATATAAATGTTTTATATGAATACAAAGACACTCTTGGCTTCAGCCGTGGCTATTTTTAGTCTGACGGCCTGTTCGCCATCATCGGAGGAGGCAAAAGAAGACACATATGAGCCGGCCTTCCAGATTCAGGACTGTGATGTGAAACTGGGTGGTATCCATTTCACAAAAATGGTCAACGGTGCAGACAAACAGGTGAGCCAGACCGACACGGTCATACGCTTCATAGCACCGGAAGGCACTGACCTCTTCATCGATCCCAATGATGGGAAACTGACCAAATCGACCGCAAAAATTCTCTTGACGGCAGTTGACAACACAAAGCCGTTCACATTCTCAGGACGCCTCAAGCCGGGATTCACGGAAGACGGTCTATACAATGCGGCCAACCTGATGGTCGTGGCAAACGACACCCTCTGGCAGAAATTTTGTTTTGAGCAGGACGAGCGTGGCAAACATCGTGTGGTGACAGTGAGGACTGTCGGCACATCAGACGACAACAACCATGAGGTTATCGAACAGGACAACATATATTACAAAATATCATCCGACACTCATACCATAGCAAGCTATTTCTCTCTTGACGGCAAAGAGTGGCAAATGGTACGCCTGTATAAAAACAACTATCCCAAGGAATTATATATAGGTATATGCTCACAGGCTCCGGTCAAGGGAGAATGTGTCAGCGAGTTCAGCGAACTGTCGTTGTCCACTGACAATGTTGGTGATTTCCGTTTAGGAAATTAATCCCATTGCCTTGGCAACCTTGCAGGCTTCTATGGCATTGCCGACTTTCAGTTTCTGTAAAATGTTCTGACGATGCCTGTGAACCGTATTGACACTGATGCACAGATTATCGGCAATTTCCTTACTCTGCAGACCATTGTCAATCAGCCTCAATACAGCAATTTCACGAGAAGAAAGAATATTCACATAATCATCAGTCGTCAATATGCGGCACTCACCGGTGCGTGTATTGACGATTTTTGGCGTGTCCTGATTGTCTTTGCATAATGTGTATATACACATATTCAGCCAATAACAGCCGTCACGCGTCCCTTCCAGCGAGAACATACGGTGCCGTACCGACCGCCAGACGCCGTCCTTGTCTCGCATACGGAGATTGTCACTCAGGATATAATTCCGCCTTTCATCGGGTGCAATTTTTTCGGTATGGTGTATGTATGCAAGCTCATGGGCATGACGCAACATAAGATCATCCTGATTGGCTCTGGTGAAAATAAACTCCTCATAAAGTGATGGAATAGTAGGACAACGCTCTTCATCCGAAAGACCGAGCACATCCGCCAGCCCACCAAAAAAACAGTAGCTGCAGTTCCTGATGGAATCACCCATAGAAACAATCGCATTCTCCGCAAAAGCATAAGCTTCGGCCACATGCAGGCATTTGTCAAGTTTACCCTCATCTCTCTTTTCGGCAAAAGGTTGTGAAAGATAGAGCCTGTTTATAGGTTCAAAATATTTGTCCATCTACATTTGCCGTTTTACGGTTTATAATGTTTTTATTTCTTTTGCCGGGACTCCGCCTACCATTGTGTTCGGCTCGACATCTTTTGTGACGACAGCACCTGCCGCAACGACAGCTCCGTCACCGATTGTTACACCGCCGATAATCGTGGCGTTGGCACCTATCCAGCAACCGTCCCCGATAATGATAGGTTTTGCAAAAGTGCGCCAACGATATTCGCCAGAGGCCGAATTCCAGTCAGGTGTCAGGCGCTCGGAAAGCAGTGTCGGATGCGAGGCCGTGTTCATCTGCACTCCTGGAGCTATAAGTACATCATTACCTATTACAATAGAATTGCAGTCGTTGAGTATGCAGCGATAATTTATGCTGACATTATTGCCAACATGGATATTATCGCCGAATCCAATTATAGTTCCGTCACCCACTGATACATTCGTGCCGACACTTCCGAATAATTCGCGTATCATGCCATATCGTTTTGAACGGTCGGCATAGGGAAGCGAGTTGTAGCGTTGCATCCAGTCGGTGGCACGAGCTTTTCGGTCAAGGAACACGGGACTATGACAGTCGTAAATAACACCTGCCATACATTTGTCCTGTTCGGTCATTATATATGCTTCGTCACGACATCCTCCTACGTCTGAAATAATCTTATTCAGTTCTCTTTCATATTGGAGCGCATTTTCAAAGCGGATAGCGTGCATGCCAAAATCACGGGCACTTTCGACATTTACAATGGTATCATCTGTAAATACACATTCATCCGCGCTCAAACCGAATTTACGGCAAAGACATTCGTAAATGGCTGGTGACGGTTTCACTACATGCTCTTCCG
>CAJJOX010000090.1 GCA_905193485.1 uncultured Porphyromonadaceae bacterium
GGCGCAGCAGCGCTATCGCATTGCCGATACGTTGAATCAATGCGAAGTCTACCTCACTTTGAGCACGTCGGCGCAATGGCCTGAGAAACTCGGCGATTACGATCTCTCTGTGCTGCATGATTCGATCGTTGCCCGTATGTATGACAAAAAAGCCGGCGATAAGAGCATCGACAAGCTCATGACCGCCTACGTCAATGACGCTGCGGCATATGAGCTGGGCACGGAGATCACGGCAATCGATAGTGTGCCCTCAGAATCGGCGTATAACAATGAATATTACAGCCAGTGCGATCTGTCGATGCTGGAGGTCAATGAAGGCATGGCGACATTTGATGTGTCAATGGAGCAATATATGGGCGGCGCGCATCCCATGTGGGCTTCATGGCCTTTCACCTACGACCTTAAGGCCGGACGCATTGTCACTGTCGCTTACCTTTTCAGGCCGGGCTATGAATCACGGCTTATCGACGAGTTGAAACAAACCGTCGCCGCACAGCTCAATCTGACGGTGCCGCAGCTCGAATCCTCAATGTTCACTCCGGAGATGCCCGTTTCCGATATCGTGTTCATCCGCGACGGACAGATAGTGTTTCATTATAATCCCTACGACATCCTCCCTTACAGTTACGGCGCGATCGATGCCGCCATATCACCTTACGGCATCAGGGATATCCTGACCCCGGCCGCGCAGAAACTACTCGACTGACCGCATATATTCCCATGCCGTCGCTGACGGTCGGTCATCGTCCGGTTTATGGCAAAAACAATCCGGGCTCTCCATGATACGAGAGTCCGGATTGTCGTATGTCGGGAAACCGAATGCTGCGGAGGCTTTAATAAAATTTGCGTATGCCCATCACTTCGCGGGCTTCGCGCAATGTCGCGGCAGCGCGTTCGCGTGCACGTTCGGCGCCGATGCGGAGAGCGCGTGCGATGTAGGCGTCATCGTTTCTTATATCCAGAATCCGTTCACGGATGGGCAGCGTCACCTTGAGTATGTCCTCGGCAAGCTGCTTCTTGAGATCGCCGTAGCGGATCGAACAGTCGGCATAGGCATCGCGATAGTGCTGCACGACGTCGGGTGCCGATGTCAGTTCCAGAAGCGTGAAAAGATTCTGTATAGGTTCCGAAACGGGCGAGTTAGGTTCTTTGGGCCCTTCGTCGGTGACCGCACGCATCACTTTCTTGCGGAGAGTTTTTTCATCGTCAATAAGATAGATGCAGTTGCCCTCGCTTTTGCCCATCTTTCCAGAGCCGTCAAGGCCGGGCACTTTCACAGGCTTGCCTCCGAAATCAAAGTTTGTGGGTTCGGGAAAGAGATCGACTCCATAAAATGAGTTGAAACGGCGTGCAAACCTGCGCGTCAGTTCGAGATGTTGCTCCTGGTCTTTCCCTACGGGCACCTTGTGGGCTTTCTGGATGAGGATGTCGACGGCCATCAGTGTCGGATAGGTGAGCAGCCCGGCATTCACGCGTTTGTTGGTTTCCGAACCGATGATCTCGCGTTCGATGTCATCACTGTCGCTTTTGATGCCGAGCGCTTTGCGGGCTTTGTCCTTGAATGAGGCGGTGCGCATGAGTTCACCGATGCCCACATGCATGTTGAGCAGCAGATAGAGTTCCGACACTTCGGGAACGTCGCTCTGTACGAAAATGGTGGATTTTTCGGGATCGAGTCCTGCCGCGAGATATTCCGTCACAATGTTCTTCACATTGACGTGAAGCATGTCGGGATCGGGATTGGTGGTCAGGGCATGGAGGTCGGCGATGAAAAAAAGATTGTCATATTTGTCATCGTCCTGCATGCGCACGAATTTGCTGAGGGCTCCGTAATAGTTGCCAAGGTGCAGGTTGCCTGTGGCGCGGATGCCACTGAGCACTATTTCTTTTTCGTTCATGATATTCGTTGTTATCGTGATGTGATTGTTGTTATTATGTAATGTTGTCGGGCTGTTGTGGCGCGGTCATTTCAAAACCGATATCCCACAATGCCGTGAAAATAATGGTTGTGGACCGAGGGGTTGATCACGCCGAGCGGGCGCGATGAATTTTTCATGCCGATCTGATAGCTGGCTCCGACCATCAGATGCGGGCCGAAATTGACGTATGTCGCCACATGCAGTCCTATGTCGCCGCGGTTATATCCGTTGATAAACGTGGCTCTCGAATGATAATAGTCGGTTTTCACCCGCTCGAGCTGTGGCACGAGTTCGTCCATCGAGTTGATCTCGGCCCGATAGATGCGCTGTTTCTGGGTGCCTGCGAAGCCATAGGCATAATACATGCCGGCATCCACGCACCATCGCACGCTTTTGTCAACGTTGAACCGGAAACTGGCAAAAACCGGAAATGTGGCCACATAGGTGCGGTTATCGAGAAGCACCGAACTCATGCTTGAGTTGTCGCTGCCAACGACCGTCATGTCTATATTGTAGGAGTTTGTAGTGATGTCGAGGGCCGTGCCGAGGCCCAGCCACTCGCGAAGACCGAACACGGCGCGAAATCCCGCTCCTATCGATGAGCCGAGATTGACATTGAGATCCTGGATCTGAGAAAATTTCGACTGATAGTTCTGAAACACGGAGCTTGTGCCGCCGATGGCGTGCACATCGATCTCGATGAGCCGTCTGGCTGGCGAAAAATCAACGAAATCGCCGGCCGATGCAATCTGTCCCGACATTGTGGCCAGAACGATTGCCGCTGCCTGAAATGCATATCTGAAAAATCTTTTCATTGATAACCGATTTTGTGGCTTCTGTGTGATCGGAGCCTTATCAACCGCCAAAGTTAAGCAAAAATTCTTGAATATTTATTTTGAACTCCCACAAGCTTGCAGTAACTTTGCCCCAATAGGAGCGATTGACCGCGCCATATCTTTTTTGACATCAACACGAAACTGTTTCCTGCAATGAAAATTGACAAAAACAATCTTTGGGTTTCGGCCCGCGACTATGTCTTCATCACGTTCGGCATATTCCTGTTCGCTTTCGGATTCTCGGCTTTCATCTTTCAGGAAAAGGTCGTGATCGGCGGTGTCGCCGGCCTTGGCACAATGATCTATTTTGTGACCGAAAAATGGTTTGGCTACGGTGTGCCGGTCGCTATCTCGCAGTATGTGCTCAATCTTATCCTGCTGGCGATTGCCTATCGTATCGTGGGGCGTCAGTTTGTGCTTCGCACTATTTTCGGCGCCACGGTTATTTCGTTGGCCATCGGCATCCTCACGCCGCTGTTTCACGGCCCCGTGGTTCAGGGACAGCCGTTTATGAACGTGATTATCGGCGCCCTCATGTGCGGCATAGGGCTCGGCATCTCGTTTACCCACAACGGCAGCACGGGCGGCACTGACGTCGTGGCCGCCATGGTGTCGAAACGCTCCAATGTCAGCATCGGACGCACAATGCTGTATGTCGACATGTGCATCATCTCGTCATCCTATCTCGTGCTGCACAACATCGACACGGTGGTTTACGGTTTCGTTGTGCTTGTCATCACCTCGTTCATGGCCGATATGGTCATCAACACCAACCGTCAGGCCGTGCAGTTCATCATTTTCTCACCCCATTGGGAGGAAATAGCCACGGCAATAAACAATGAGGCCAAACGCGGATGTACGGTTCTCAACGGCATGGGATGGTATTCGAAACACGATGTGAAAATCCTGTTGGTGATGTGTCGCAAGATCGAGTCAGTTACCATCTTCCGTATCATCAAGAGCATTGATGAAAACGCATTCATCACGCAGGCCAACGTCAACGGGGTCTATGGCAAGGGCTTCGATGCCATGAAGCTTAAGGTCAAGCCACGCCATCACACTGATGAGGAGGCCGCCCTGCCGGATGCGTCACACTCCAATCCGTCGCGCGACCGGGTTCAAGACGATATGCAGTAACCTTTTCCCCGACGCGATGGCCGATAACTATCTCGAAAAGCGTATGGATGATTTCCGCCGGGGCATGAAGCCGTCACGCCGTAGCGGATTGCTCCCGTTGAAGCCGGCGGCTACCGGCCTGCGGGCATTCGTCATCGGTGCCGAAGCGGTGTCGGGCGCGGCTGCCGTGTCGGCTCTTAGAGAGGCCGGCTGGCAGGTGGCGTTCACGCATGCCGATATGAAGTCAGGCCGTGCCCTGGCGCAGTCGTCAGGCGCCCAGCACCATCCGGTCGACCCTGCGGATGCCGAAGCGCTGGAGCGGTCAGTCGGGCTGATCGTCAGACGCTGGGGAGCCATCGATCTTGTCTTGTGTTTCAGCGCTCAGGCTCAGGCTGTCGTGGCCGACATTATGAAATCCCGAAAAATACCCGTTATCTTTTGCGGTGATTGCCGCTGATGTAAGTAAGTGAGCCTTGCCATTGTCCTTTGTGTGTGGTTCGTTTCCCGTAAGCCACCGCATGTCGCGGACACACGTGATAGCATCCGAGGCACATCGTGCAGCGTCCGCCCCATAGCGGAGATCCGGATTCGTCGGCCACTATGTTTTTCTCGGGGCATACAGCAGTGCATCGTCCGCACCCCACACATGCGTCTGTGGCATGGAAGGGGCGGGGAGAGGTGAGGAAACGCATAAAAAGCGGATAGATGACATAGGTCTTCAGCCATGCGCATTTGCCACGGTACACGTTGTCGATCGGCGATGAGCATTTGATGGCATGGGCAATTTCCCTGACTCGGCCGGGCATTGCCGCCATCTTGCCGGATGCGACCGTGTCCGTATCCGTATCGAAGCCCGGAAGCAGCACGTAGGTGTTGGGCATGAATACCGAATGGGCCGCTACGGCCTGCCAGTTGCGCCGCTTCATGTCGCGCCGCCATTGCCGGTGGGCGAGCCCGCAGTCGTCACCGCATGTGAGCACAAGGAAATGTTTCAGTCTGTCGGCATGTGCGATGTCGGCTTCGCGAATAAACTTCCTGACAATTTTCGGCATGCCCCAGCTGTGCACTGGCATAACCCATATGATGCGTTTTTCGTCGGCTTCCGGTTGGCGTGTCAGGCCGTCGCGGCGAAGCATCGCGGTTTTCTCGCCGAGAACCGTGGCGAGTTCGCCGGCCACACGGCCACTGTTGCCTGTGCCTGTGAAACAAATGATCATCTTATGGTTACCTGTGTGGCTCCGAATCCATATTCATGGAATGATGCGTCCTGCACATCGTGACCTTTATAACGGTGAGAAAGTTCTTTCATGATGGCGTTGCGGAGAACGCCTTCGCCTTTGCCGTGTATGAACACTATTTTCTGCCCGTGGTTTTTCAGGTTTTCGTCCATCACACGTGAGAATTCGTCGATTTGCAGATTGAGCATGTCGGCATTGCTGAGTCCGCGGGTGTTGTCGACAAGTTCCGCGATGTGGAGGTCGACCACGATGGTGTCGCCGCGGCGGTCCTGCCGCGCCTGTTTTTTCACTACGCGTTTGCGTGGTTGCCGGTCGGCTCTTACTTTGGCGCGCAAAGCTTCCTCGACGGCTGTGGGATTGACTGTTGCCTGACGGTGCGGCGCATCGTTTTTGACCAGGTCGAAAGCGATTACGGGGGTGTCGAAATAGATGTTGTCGCGGAAGCAATGAAGCTTGGCGAATTTGGTGGTGTCCATCGAAAATTCCACTGAAACAGGCGCTTTGAGCGCGAAAGTGCGGTCTTTCTTGAATGCGATGTACTGGAATGCCACACGGTCGATCGAAGGCAGATCGGCGGTGGTGAGTTCTTCAAGAAACACCTGGATGTTCGGCTCGACAATTCCGGCGTAGCGGGTCACCCAACCATCCGTTTCATTGCTGCGGGTAAGATAGGTGAAATAAAGATAATAGTTGGAGTCGTTCACCACGTATGTGTCGAATGTGCTCGTCGACAGCTGTTTGAGATCTTTTGGTTCATAAGCGAGCACTATGTTGAGCTTGTTGCCTTCCGGAGTTTCCTCTATCGGAAGCTCGTCGGGCTGCACGGCGGCTGCGGTGGGCTGAGGCGTTTCTTTGACAAACTGTGGTTTTGCTTTCGGAGCGACTGCCGGCGCTGCCTCCGGTTTGGGCGCTGCTGTCTGGGCATGCCCTACGACCACACATTCGCGCACGAGCACCGGTGTTTCAAAGCCGTCCTCGTCTTCCACATATGCGATGTTCTCTTTTATTCTCACTACGCGTCCCCCGCCTGTGGTGTTGAGGAAACGCACTATATCGCCTGTCTGTATCATTTTTTTGAATCGTTGTTGATTTGGTCAAGAAGTGCTTTCACTGCGGCTTCAAGCTGCTGGTCTTCACCAGTCACGATCACTGCCGGATCATTTGCTACGGTGATATCTGGCTCAAGTTGGGTGTTTTCAAGATAATTGCCTTCGGCCGTGCGGAATCCGGTCACCGGAATGCCGAACACGAGGCTCGGATCTTGCATGCGCACCCAGTTGACGCTGCTCATTGTGCCCGGAACGGGCATGCCTACGAGCTTGCCGAGCCCGAGGTGGCTGTAGACCCAGGGGGTGCCGTGGGCGTTGCTGTAGTTGGCTTCGCCGATTATCATGATGCTCGGTTTTGTCCAGCGCCGCGATGGCATCACGGAGGTTGTCTGGCCGTGGACTTCCTGCGTAAGATAGGGTTTGCCGCTGAAGAGCACTTCGATGTCTTCATGCAGGCGTCCGCCGCCGTTCCAGCGTGTGTCGATCACGATACCCTCTTTGTTTATATATTTTCCAAGCATGTCGGCATATATGCGACGGAAACTTTCGTCATCCATCGATTTTATGTGCACATAGCCGAGGCGTCCGTTTGAAAGCCGTTCGACATCCTGCTGGCACTGACGCACCCAGCGGTTGTAGAGCAGCGCATTCAGCGCACCAGTCGTGATCGGGAGCACCACTTCGTCGCCGGTGCTGCCGTCGGCATTCGTGAAACTTACGAGGGTCTTCTTGCCGGCCATGTCGTTTAGCATGGCGAGAGCGTCGCTTTTGCCGTTGAGCTCCACGCCGTTGATCTTGTTTATGATGGCTCCGGCACGCATGACTGAGTTTGCGCGGTCAAACGGGCCTTTGGCTATCACTTCGTCAACTTTCAGCCCCGGGCCGGTGTAGGTCATGTCATAGAGCAATCCGAGTGATGCCGTCGGATGCTCGGCCGACGGAGCGGAATAGCTTCCGCCTGTGTGTGATACATTGAGCTCGCCGAGAAGCTCGCTGAGCAGGTCGGCGTAGTCATAGTTGTTGTTGATGTGTGGCAGGAATTTGGCGTAGGCCTTATACATCCCGTCCCAGTCGCAGCCGTTCATGTCCTTGCGGAAGAAACGTTCTTTCTCTTCATTATAGACATACTGGAGCATGAATTCGCGCTCTTTGGCCGGATCAAGCTGCATGGTGCCCGATATCGATACCGATTTCATCTTTCCGCCTTTTGGATCATATTTTTTCACTTGCGATCCAAGAAGATAGATGTTGCCGTCGTTGTCCATCTCCATGCCCATGGCCCGTCCGTCAAGTTTGTTGGCTATTTTTGCGTCTTTTTTGCGGAGGTCTATTTCCCACAGGTCATAGCCGCCTTCAAACGCTGCCAGATAGTAGAGTTTCTGGCCGTCTTTGCTAAGGATGGCATCGCATATCTCTGCCGAGGCCGGAGTCAGTCGCACGGTTCGGTCTGCCAGATCGTTGAGATCTATGTCAGTGCTTTCAGATTCGTCGTCTGACGTTTTTTCTCCTTCGCCGTCCGTCGATTTGTCGCTGTCCTTGCCTTTCTTCGATTTCTTTCCTTTTTTCGCTTTCTCATCGTCGCCGTCGGCTTTTGTGCTTTTTTTCTTCGACGCTTTCTCAACCTCTTTGAGCAAAGCGTAATCCTCTTCGCTCAGACGGTAGCGGTCGTAGGCGTCGCGGTCGAGGAATGTGATCATCACGTCATATTGCGATCCCCATGATGCGTGGTTGCGCATGCCGTAGCGCTCCGACATGAACAGCAGGGCCTTGCCGTCCATCACCCAGCGCGGATCTGAATCGAAATAGCCCGTTTCAGTCACTTTCGTAAGCTTGCCTGTGGCTACTTCTATCACGGCGATGTCGCCGTATGGATCGTGCTCGGGCTGTATATAGTCGATGGCGATCCATTTGCTGTCGGGCGACCAGTGGGCTTTGAATCCTTTAGAGCGATGGGCTCGGGTGGTGCCGTCGGTGAGCTGACGCACCTTCTTTGTTTTCATATCCATGACCATAAGTTTGTTGCGGTCTTGTATGAATGCAAGCTGTTTGCCGTCGGGCGATAGGGAGGGAACGGTGCGGTCTATGCCGTCGTCGGGGAAAAGAGCCTTCTCTTCAATTAGAGTGGCGTTGGAAAAATTGGGATCTTCCTGACGGGCGATCTTGGCCACATATATATTATAATGTCCGTCGCGGGCCGATGTGTAATAGAGCTCGCGGGAATTCTTGCCCCATGTCACGTCCGATTCGTTTTCAGGCGTGAATGTGATCTGTTTGATCGACGGGTATTCCACGGATGTCACAAACACCTCGCCGCG
>CAJJOX010000091.1 GCA_905193485.1 uncultured Porphyromonadaceae bacterium
TTCCTCCCCCTCCGGACAGGTGTTCTTGTTCGCTGCGGCGATTCCGCCTTCGGCTGCTGATACCGTGACCGTATAGGTCGGCTGCGGTTCGTTTTCGCCGCTCTCCGAGCAGGAGACGGCAAAGCCGGCGAGCAGTGCGATCGCCAGACTTTTGATAATTCCATGTTTCATATTCGATTGATTTTATAAGTTTTTAGAGAAAAATTCCGTCAGTTTATTCACTGCCTGATTCACATACTCCGGCACGTGGTAGGTCTGGATATGCGTCGCACCGGGAATCAGGAACAGCTCCTTGTTCTGCGTGCCGGTGGCACGGCTGTAACATTGTTCGGTCATGTAGAACGTGTCGGCGATGCTTCATGGGCACGGTTTTCGTCAGATCGCTGTCCAACACGGCGAAAGAGTGGAACGCACCGGAAAGCGGCTGTTTCAATTTTTTCTCCTCGTGGGTAATCACAGCTCCGTTGTTCTGCTCGGCACCCGTACCGGATGCCGTGACGACGGCTCCCATCGGGACGAAATCGGTCGGCAGCTGGTGATGTACATACCACATGTCCCAGACATCCTCGTCCGTCAGAGCTTGTGCCGATACAATCTTGCAGCAGTCTATGACCGAGCCTCCGCCGACAGCCAGAATGAAGTCGATATTGTTTTCGCGGACGACCCGTGCCCCTTCCTGTACCTTGGCGTAAGTCGGATTAGGCATGATGCCGCCGAAATCAGTCACTTGTTTGCCGCACTTCGAGAGCCACGACTGTATTTTGTCATACAGTCCCGTGCGTTTGATGGAACCTCCGCCGTAGGCCAGCAGAACATTCGCTCCCGTCTTTCGAAGTTCGCTTTTTATCGCCTCTTCGGCGCATCCTTTACCGAAATACTGTCTGACGAGATAGTGATATTCAAAATTATTCATATTCAAATATTTCAGTCTTCTTGAATCTACTGTTGATTTGCACGTACAATTTCGTTTATTGAAATTTCAGGGTGACGATAGCGTGCTTCGGGATTACGTTCGCCCGGAAATCCCTCCATCCGTGATTTAAGTGATAGAGCCTTCTGCGTGCAGTTGTGAACACAAGCCAGACAAAATTCGCATGATCCATCAGCAATTACACCTTCACTCGAAAGCTTTAGATTTCCATGAGGACATACTTGTGTGCATATTCCACAACTAATACATTTATCATGATTTACATCAATGAGCTGTTGCGCAGTCATTGGAAAATGACTTTCACGAAGACGCTCAAGCCCCTCTTCACTGAACCTACCCAAATCACCCTTCTCTATATACTCTTCATGTGCAGCGACTTCTTGGATAATTGTAGCAAGATTTTCATCCGTATGCTTGTCGATTGTGATCTGTTCGTTCATATCGAAAACAGGCAGGTAGTTGTCCACCATCATCAACGACTTGATGTATTGCTGGTGTAATCCCTGTTCATTTGCAAACTTGTCCCACCATTCGCATACATTAGCTGCAAAGTTCCCATAAGTTATCACTGAAAATATATATGGTGCTCTAAATACTGCTTTGGAAATGAATTCTCTCACTATAAGAGGTGCTGACGCGGCATAATCCGGGAATACAAAGCCTATTTCATCTGCCTCATAAACCAAATCATTTTTCTTTAACTCTTGCGGTATGCTGAGTATCTCATCAGAAAGCATTTTTGCGACAAACAGAGAATTGCCAGTTGCAGTAAAGAAGAAGATGATACGGCGTGCTTTCTTATTTGAACACGATGTAAGGGCGGATACACCTGTCAATTCTAAGGATAGTAATGCAGCGAAAGCTCCCATACGTTTAAGTGCTTCGCGGCGTGTCATCGGGGTCTTCATATTTTCATTTATGTTGGGAAACATTTATTTATTTTCTTCCTGAATATCGAAACCTACAGATGAGGTTTTAGAAACATCGTATAGATCTTTAATCTCATTTTACAATCTATGGAACTTGTATCTAAGCCACATAATGCCGTGATTCCTTGTTTCTGAAGATAGAAGTTCCAATGCCTGACCATCGGCAGGTCGCTCATCATCAGCACCGAGATATTCAAAGATTGATGGAGATGTAGTCAGACCGTCAATCCCCGGATAAATCACCAAACTTAGCTCGTCAAGCAAACCTGCTGCAAGCATAGCACCGTCAATTATCCCACCCCCTTGCAAAGAAATGGAACGAACCCCGAACTGCTCTGCAAGTATTTCAATAGCTTTACAGAGTTCTTTCACATCTTCAAGCACAATATATCCAATGCCTTTCTCTCGGAGCATCTCGATATAGTCCGTTGTCGCATTTGTACCAAGAACCACAATAATGTTGTCTCCACGTAACTTATCAGACGTGTAGAAAATATCTGCATCAGGGTCAATGGTGATAAATAATCTTTGAGAAAGCGAAGAAGGAATAAATACCAGACCCGGTAAAACAGTCTGTTCACTTTTGGGCATAAACTTATATGGAAAAGACTCTCTTGTTGTGGCTTTGCCAAACATCCAAGCGTCCGTCTCCAGTAAACGACCAATCTCGGCATATTCCTTGAACAACTCACCGGCAGGTGTCCCGTCAAACGGAAGCGTCCACCGCCCCGGTAGAAGCCGACCGTCAACCGAACTCATTATATGGCATATTACTTTGGGTCTCATTTTTCAGATTGCTTTTTGAGATTTTACAATTTTTGAGCCGCCGAACACTTCGCTCATTGGTATTGTGTCGAGGGTACGGTCAATCCGGGCGATTTCCTCTTGGCTCAGTTTCACATCAGGTGCTCCGGCATTCTCTTTCAGACGGCACAGGTGCCGTGTGCCAGGGATAGGAACAATCCACGGTTTCTTGCACAGCATCCATGCCAGTGATATCTGCGAGGGTGTGGCATGATGTTCGTCGGCAAGGCGGGTGATATAATCCATCAGCTCACGGTTCTTTTCAAAGCTCTCCTTTTTGAACTGCGGCATTGCGGCCCGATAGTCGGAGTGCGGGTCAAAAGTTGAGGTGACGTCATAGTTTGCGGTAAGCAGGCCGTTGGCGAGCGGAGAAAACGCCACAAAGCCGATGCCAAGTTCTTCCAGCACAGGGAACAGAGCCTCATGCCACCGTGCCATCATCGAATAGCGGTTCTGCACGGCAGTGACACGGCATACGGCATGGGCACGGCGCAGATATTCCTCGTCGGCCTCCGAGATGCCCCAGTGGAGAATCTTACCTTCTTTCATAAGGTCAAGCATCACACCGGCCACTGTTTCCGGCTCTACATCCGGGTCAATACGGTGCTGGTAATAGAGGTCGATATGGTCGGTGCGAAGACGTCGCAAAGAGCCTTCAAGAGCCTTGCGTATCGCCCCCGGACTCGAATCCGGTATAAGCGGATGCGGGCCGTCGCCACCGGGATTCTCGAATTCAAGACCGAATTTTGTTGCAATAACAATTCTGTCACGATAAGGCTGCAAGGCTTCTCCGAGCAGTTCCTCGTTGGCGTGCGGATCATCGACAGTGCCGTAGATCTCGGCAGTGTCAAAGAATGTATAACCCATATCGACCGCATCATCAAGCAGCCGGATCATATCCCGTTTTTTTGCCGGAGTGCCGTATCCGTGACTCATGCCCATGCAGCCAAGTCCGACGGCAGATACTCTCAGACCACTCAGGCCTAATGTTCTATATTCCATTTTATTCCTTGACTACATTTATATTTTTAAGCCATGTCGCGATATTGGAACTGTTGACACTTCCGCTTGTGAGGCCAAGCCCCGCAAGATGAGTTGATTCAGGGGTAAGGTCGACAATCTTCCGTAAAGTCTCATCGCGATATGTAGAAGCGTATGTGCAGAAGGGCACAACAATCTTGTCTTTCAGATCGTAGCTCTCTGTAAAGGTGCTTATAATCATAGGAGCAGTGTGCCACCATACAGGGCAACCGATAAACACTATGTCGTAGGATTCCATATCCTCTACCGTATTCTTTATAGCCGGTCGAGCGTCTGTATCACGTTCCTCCAAAGCTACTTCGGTACATGGTGTGTATTCGGTAGGATATGGCACAACAGGTTCTATTTCAAAGAGTGTTCCGCCGGTCTGTTCCGCAATCTGCTGTGCCATTCGGCGGGTAGTTCCACCCCAACTGAAGTATGCTACAAGAATTTTACTGTTTTCCGGCACCTCGGTATTGTCGCCACCGGGGATTTCCGGTTCCGGCTCATCGTTTCCGCAGGCAATCAGCGATATAGACACAATCGCAGAAATGAAAAATGAAAATATTTTCTTCATTGTAATTATGTTTAATTGTTCTGATGCAAAATTATGTCTAATCTCACTTCCGACTATTACCCTAAATTCGGTGCGTTATGCTAAAATCCCCGAAAATGACTGATGTCTTTATCTGATTTTTGAGATGGATACGTTGTGAGCCGTAATTTTGTATGTTGACACCGAAATAATTACAATGGGAATATGAGCAATTTTCAGTAATTTTGCGTATGGAAAAGTTGAATGATGTAATAATCTCCGACTCCATTGACGGTATCGGCAAGGACCGTTATAAGGATTATCTCTCCCATGCTTTATGCACTGGAGGCAAATCCACATTCAGCTTCAACGGTCAGACCTTCGAGTTCAATGAGGGAGATTTGATGATTGTAAGAAAAGGGAAATTACTCGATGATGTAAAGTTGTCGGATGATTTCACCGTTAAGAATCTATATGTGACGGCACCCTTTATTGAACTGTGTACCCCTCAGTCCAATTATGGGATGAAGGGGCAGTTGGCATTGTTTCTTAATCCGGTTATGCACCTTACCGATGAACAGCGTTTTGTATGCGAGCGAGATTTCCGTTGGATTGATTACCGTCTGAATCAGACATCACACAATTTTTATCGCGAGCTGCTTATCAACGCCGTGCAGTCTGCAATACTCGATTTTTTTGACTTCCATTCAACCCTCAGCGGAGAAGATTCCATATCCACACAGAATGCCTCGATCATGAGCCGTTTTCTGAATATGCTGGAAAGCGGGGATTACCGTCACAACCGCGAGGTGACATATTATGCCGATGCCCTGTGTGTTACCCCGAAATATCTGTCGGAGGTGTCAAAAAAGGTAAGCGGTTATCCGGCAAACTATTGGATAAACCGCTATACGTCGCTTGAAATAGCCCGGCTTCTGCGAGACAAGAGTCTGACTTTCGTCCAGATCTCGGATATGTTCCGATTTTCATCACCGGCGTATTTCAGCCGCTATGTGCAGCGTACTCTCGGTCTGAACCCTACTCAATACAGGGAATAGCGTTTTCAGTAAAAACGGTTGTTCCCTCCGAAAATATCATAACAACCCATTTTCATCGTGTCTGTAACTTTGCAAAAAATTACAGACACGATGAATCGTTTTATATTGACAGTTATCACATTGTTATTAAGTGCAGTCTCATTGACCGCACAAAACAACCCCTGTTTTTCTTCTGAAGAACAAGCGATAATAGATTTGTCAAATGACAAATGGCTATGGATGTCAGATAGGGATATCGATAAACTCAAAGACCTTTTCCATGATTCCGCCCAGTTTGTACACATGGGTGGATATTGGGACAAGGAAGCCGAGTTGAATACAATCAAGAATGGAGGCATCTGGTACAAGAAAGCCGAGATACATAAGCAGGAAGTTAGATTTGCCGGTCCGACGGCAACAGTTTACAGCACAATACATCTTAATTCTGTTGTAGGCGGCCATGAAGTCCGGTTCCCTTTTTACGTGACTGAAACGTATCTTATGGATAACGGGCAATGGAAGCTCATATCACTCGTATTTACCAAAACATTAGGCGAATAAACAAATCAATCAAGAATAATATGAGAAAACTGACATTTCTTGCAATAGCAATGATAGCATTAGCTATTGCCCCGCTCTCACTCGGAGCAGCCAACCCCAACAAAATCCTTATAGCTTATTTCAGCTGGGGAGGAAATACTGAAACCGTTGCGAACTACATCGCCAATCAGACACAAGGAGGACTGTTCAGAATAGAGCCGGTAGTTCCTTATCCTTCTGAGTACACACCTTGCACCGAAGTGGCACTCGAAGAACGGGATACCAACGCCCGTCCTGCCATAAAGGACGTGGTGGAGAACTGGGATGACTATGATGTGATATTCATCGGTTGCCCGGTGTGGTGGCATGAAGCACCGATGATTATCCACACATTTGCCGAAAGTTACGACTTCGCAGGAAAGACTGTGGTACCTTTCTGCACATACGCTTCAACATATCGCGACGAGACACTTGCCAAGATTGTTGAAATCACACCTGCCGCAGATCATCTTGAAGGATTCGGTGCAAGAAGCAGCAGCACATCAGGTGTGACCGAATGGCTGAACCGTATAGGAATGATTCCCGGTAACTCAGGCATTAATGATGTCGCTGTGGATGACAATGCCAATATAATGGTTTACAATACGACTGGCAATGTCGTATATGACGGCATTAAATCGGAGGTGTCCGTGCCGCAGAAAGGCATATATATTGTGCGCAGTGAGAATAAGACAGAAAAGGTTGTCCTGTAAAATGAATCGCACATTATGATCAGAAGAACATTATTAACGCTCTGTGCATGCCTTGTCACAATTGGCACATTTGCTCAAAAGCATTCCGAGTTGCAGGACACAACCATAAACAACCAGCCTTATGTCATTCTGAACAACGGGCTCGTAATGCCCCGGTTTGGAATAGGCACGTTCAATGTCCCCGGTGACAGCATAATGGCTGACGCCATCTGCTTTGCGCTGAAAAACGGATACCGGCATATCGACACTGCCCACGCCTACGGCATAGAGCGAGGTGTCGGAAAGGGCATTAAGGAAAGTGGTGTGCCTCGTGAAGACATCTGGATTACGAGTAAAGTCTGGCCGACTGAATACGGCGAGGGGAAGACACTCGAAGGCATTGACAAGATGCTTGACCGGCTTGGTGTGGATTATATAGACCTTCTCTACGTCCACCAGCCCGTCGGAGACTGGCGCGGCGCATGGCGCGATATGGAAAAAGCCGTGGAATCCGGTAAAGTCCGTTCACTCGGCATCAGTAATTTCGATGCTGCCGACACTCTTTTTACCGCTGTTAACGAATGGGCAAGAATAAAACCTGTGGCCTTGCAGATTGAACTTCACCCATACGCGCAGCGGAAGAAATGGCAGGAAAAAGCCGCTGAGAAAAATTTGCAGGTTGAATGCTGGTTTCCGCTCGGAGGTGCTATGAGCAACGGAGCATTGTTCCGTGATCCGGTGCTGATGAGTATTGCCGAAGCTCATGGCAAAACACCGGCGCAGGTAATATTGCGTTGGCACATACAGAAAGGTTTTTCTGTAATACCGGGTGCGACAGACCACGGCTATATTTCAGAAAATATCAATATATTCGATTTTGAACTCACTCCGGAAGAAATGGAACAGATCCATGAGTTGAACAAAGAAAAAAGGTTCTTCAATATGTCGCTCGAAGACAAACAAAGGATTCTGACCCATGCCGAACTTCCTGACTGATATCACATATTATTAAACAAAAAATTTATCAGAATGAATAAATCAATCATAACACAGTCTGCCGTCGCTTTTCTTTGTCTATGCGCGGTTTCGTGTGTAAAAACAGGAGAGGTGGCAGATGATAATTCTACAAGTGGTGTCGAGCAGAATCTGCCGGTATATAACATCGCGCGGTCTGATACTTCGACAATCAACAAGAGCCGTAAGAATGTGCTTGTGCTTTCGGCAAGTCCGCGTAAAGGCGGTAATACTGATTTGCTTTGCGATGAGTTTGTGCGCGGAGCTCAGGAAGCAGGCGGCAATGTTGAGAAAGTCTTTCTGGACGATTACAAAATCGACTTCTTTCACGAGCAGCATGAACATTCAGCCGATTCGGTAGCCTCCGATGATCAGGCTCCACTTATTATCAACAAGATGGTAAACGCCGACATCATAGTGTTGTCAAGTCCTGTCTATTACATGAACATCGACGGACAGCTTAAAACTCTCATGGATCGCTGTTTCCGCAACAAGGGTCTTGCCGGCAAAGAATTCTACTACATTACTGCTTGTGCCGATGCCGAGGATTCCACAGCGGAGACCGCGATATTCGCGTTCCGAGGCTTTGTTGTATGTCTGCCAAATCCTGTTGAAAGAGGAATGGTGAAAGCTATCGGTATGGGAAGGAAGGGAGCCGTGGAGCAATCACAATATATGCAGGAGGCATATAATCTCGGCAAGACAATTTAAGAAACCACACACTAATTAAATAGGGTGTTCAGTTTGATGTTCCGAAAAACGTCATTCAAAACACCTGAAAATATT
>CAJJOX010000092.1 GCA_905193485.1 uncultured Porphyromonadaceae bacterium
GGTGGGGTGTGGCAGGCGGGGGGGGGGAGCCGTATCATTTCAAACGGAAGGCGATACGGTGATATGTCGCACGATGGATCGACAGCGGTGAAAAGCTCTTCGAACGGTTTGCGCGAACTGCTTCGGGCGAACCGGCGCATAATGCGATCAAGCATGTGAGTCTTTTCGTTTGGATGGCCTACTGCGATTATTGCCGGGATTTTTTTGTCGATTCCGGTGCCTGAAACTTTGAAGGTGCCACCAAGCCAGCAAGTACCAATCCCAAGATGTGTACACTGAAGTACAAAATCCTCAGCGTCGATGGCTGCTTGTATGGTTTGTGCCGGCGTTTCCCCGGCTATTACGGCTACGGCGGCTTTGCATCCTCTGATGATGCCGTAGGTGCCTATGTGGCCGTCGCTTTTGAGAAGAATTGGTTTGAGGTGCGGTGATTTACTTGCAATGTCGGCAATCGAATCGCGCATCTGTGGCTCCAGACCGTTGAATGAGCGGCATGAGTGACGGCCGCGGATTGCATCAATGTATTCCTGACGATTCATTGAGAGGATGTTGTGATTGGTGGAAATCGTGGATTGATGTTAAATACAGACAGAAAAGTCGTGAAACAGCAAAGGTTGCCGTCCGATGAATCGGGGCAACCTTTCTTAGGCTGTATCAGAGAGCCTGACCGTGATTATTTGCTGGCGATAGAGCAGCTGACGGTAAGACGAGCACGACCTTTGGCACGACGACGGGCGAGAACCTTGCGGCCATCGGCTGTCGACATTCTTTCGCGGAAACCATGCTTGTTAACTCTCTTTCTGTTAGAAGGTTGGAACGTTCTTTTCATTGCCTTATGATGTTATTTCGTTTTAATTATTCACAATTCGGAGTGCAAATTTAATAATTTAATTTCAATCGGGCAACTTTTTGCAGCTTTTTCAAAAATCGTAAAATCCAGGGGCATCCGATGAGTCTTATAAATTCTCGTATACAGTTCGGCCTAAAGCGACAATCTCGGCGGATGTCGGTAGTTTCAATTTTTTGATCGTTCGTTGGTCGGCAACCATGACATTATTATTGTCGATGAAGTCAACCGACCAGAAATTCTTGCCGTATACAGGTAATTTGGCCAGAATTTCCTTTGTCATGGCATCTAGAAGATAGACGCCATCGGTAGTGCCTGCTATCAGCCTCTTGCCGTCGGGGCTGAATGACAAGCCAATGACGGGTTTATCCAACTTCAGATCGCCCATATGTCGATGATCTGTCGCTCTCCAGAATTTGATGTCGCAGTCTCCCGATCCCGATGCGATAAGCTGATTGTCGGAACTGATAGCGACAGTGTTTACATAGTTTTTTGCTGCATTAATATAGTGGCCGGTAGTTTTTAGGTGTCCCTTATCATATTCCAGGGTCTGGATCGAACCATCGTTTGAGGCTGTAGCCACCAATGTTTCATCGGGGGAAATGGCTAAATCTTTGACGTTCAATGAATGAACCGGCATTCTTTGTGTCTGCTCTCCGGAAGCGATATCGCATACGCTGATTGTGTGATCATTGGAAACGGTCACAAGATTGCCGTCAGCCGTAAACCACATATCTCTGACTGCATGATCATGAGCATGAATCATGCCGGCTTCTTTTCCGGAGGGATATTCAAAAAAATAAACATTGCCGTCATGACAGGCTGCGGCGATTCTGTCCCCGTCGCGGTTTATCATTGCGGTATAGACAAATGTCGGAGTTTTCAGCTGTAATGTTTCTTTCATGTCAGGATAAGAAAAGACATTGATCTTCTGATGCATACCGTCGGCTGTAACGATCCATTTTTTATCGTTGCTTAATACGGCGGCATTGATGTCGGCCATCGGTATCAGACGGCTCTGCACGACCACATCCTGAAATATTGGTTCAATGTCGTTTAAGGCTTCGATCAGAATGGCAAGAGCATTATCTGCAATTTGTTCATCCGAAAGATTGTCGTAAAGGGTAGTGATGGCTTCTTCATATTCGCCCTCGCTGACATATTTGTTCGCGATAAACTTTACGGAGCTGATATCTGTTCTTGAAGAACATGATGTTGAGAATAATATTCCCCATAACGAGGCTATCAGAATGGAGAGCTTTTTTAAACAGATCAAATTTTGTGCCATAATTGAAACATTGTCTTTATACAAAGATACGAATAATCTGCATTATTTCAGCAAAGTGCAGATAAAAAGGTTTGGAAAGATTATGTTCATCATTTGTAAATGAAGTCAACACTATAATATGATCAGGTTGCGCATGTGCCGATTCTTCAACCGCTATGGCGGCTTCGTTCGTCAGTGCGGATTTGGTCGCTGTTCGAGAATCCATTGCGCCGATAATATGTATCGGGATTCATGGTGAAAATGAGGGCTTGTTTCATTGTTGATGTAAGTTCAGATCATTGAAAATACAAATATATACACGAATCGTTAATTAGAACAAAATCGGGATATGAGGTCGCAAAGTTTTACGATAAGTTTGTAAATTTGCAGTCAACGCATAGTAGAAAATAAAACGAAACAGATATGTCAACCGTAACCAAAGAATCAGCCCTTGAGTATCACAGCGAGGGTAAACCAGGTAAAATTGAAGTAATACCGACCAAACCGTATGCCACGCAGCACGATCTGGCGCTGGCATATTCGCCCGGGGTCGCTTACCCCTGCAAGGAAATCGAGGCAAATCCTGCCGACGCGTATGAATATACCAATAAGGGCAATCTTGTGGCTGTGATTTCGAATGGCACCGCTGTGCTTGGACTCGGTAACATCGGAGCTCTCGCCGGAAAACCGGTGATGGAAGGAAAAGCCTTGCTGTTCAAGATATTCGCCGGCATAGATTGTTTCGATATAGAGGTCGCTGAAAATGATCCCGAAAAATTTATCGAAATAGTCAAAGCGTTGTCTCCGACATTCGGCGGAATCAACCTGGAGGATATCAAGGCCCCCGAATGTTTTGAAATAGAGCGTCGTCTGAAAGGGGAGTGTGATATACCGGTGATGCATGACGATCAGCATGGCACCGCAATCATTTCAGCCGCCGGTCTGTTGAACGCCCTTGAAATTCAGGGTAAAAAAATTGAGGATGTGAAGCTGGTGGTGAACGGAGCCGGAGCGGCCGCCGTTTCGTGTACGCGCCTGTATATAGCATTGGGCATTAGAAAAGAAAATGTCGTGATGTGCGACAGCAAGGGAGTCATCAACGCTTCGCGCACAGGGCTTAACGCTCAGAAACGTGAGTTTATGACAACTCGTAAAGTTGATACACTCGCCGATGCCATGAAAGGCGCCGATGTGTTTCTCGGCCTGTCGGTGAAGGATGTGGTGACGCCTGAAATGTTGCAGTCAATGGCTCCAAAGCCGATAGTGTTCGCTCTGGCCAATCCGGATCCCGAAATCGCTTATGATCTTGCAATGGCATCGCGTCCCGATCTTATTTTCGCCACCGGACGCAGTGACTATCCGAATCAGATAAACAATGTGCTCGGATTCCCTTATATCTTCAGAGGTGCGCTTGACTGTGGTGCTACGTCAATCAATGAAGCTATGAAGCTTTCCGCAGTCCGTGCTATCGCCGATCTCGCAAAGCAACCGGTGCCTCCGGTGGTCAACACGGCCTATGATAAGACCGACATCCATTTCGGACGCGACTATATACTTCCGAAGCCTCTTGATCCACGCCTTCTCACATCCGTAGCTCCTGCCGTAGCCCGCGGGGCGATGGAAAGCGGTGTGGCACGGCGGCCGATAACCGATTGGGAAAAATATGAGGAGAAGCTCCGCAAGATGATGGGTTATGACAACAAACTCATGCGCCGCATCTTCGATCAGGCTCGTTCCAATCCCAAACGTGTGGTTTTTGCAGAGGCCAATACCGACAAGATGTTAAAAGCCGCTGTCATAGCGCGCAAAGAAGGGCTGCTTATCCCTATATTGCTCGGCAACGAAGAGATGATCGGCAAACGGGCCAATCGTCTTGGCCTTGACATAAGCGATATAGAAATTGTCAATCTGCGCCACGATCGTGAGGCGGAACGCCGTGAACGTTACGCCAAACGGCTTTATGCGGAACGTCAGCGTCTTGGCGTGAGCTACAATGAAGCGCTTGAAAAGATGTTTGACCGAAACTATTTCGGCATGATGATGGTGAATTTTGGCGATGCTGACGCTTTTCTCGGAGGCACCTATTCGGCAGCCCATTCTATTGGCGAGATCGCTCAGGAAGTGGTGGGTATCCGTCCGAGTTACAAGCATTTTGCCTCTATGCACATAATCAATACAAAACGTGGTACCTATTTCCTCGCCGATACGCAGGTTAACAAAAAAGTCGATGAGGAAACGCTTCTCGACATTGCGCGTCTGACACGTAACTCGGTCGAGTATTTCGCGCAGAAGCCGGTTATCGCAATGCTGTCTTACAGTAATTTTGGCTCGAGCGATGAGCCTGAATGCCTGAACGCTCGGCACGTCGTGGAGCGTATGCACGATCTTTATCCCGATTTGCTCATTGATGGCGAGATGTCGATCAACTTCGCCATGAACCGCGAGCTCCGCGACACAACATTCCCATTCAACCGCCTGAAAGGAGAGGATGTGAATGCTTTGGTATTCCCAAGCCTCGGCACTGCCGGCACAGCCTATCGCATGATGCTCGAGATGGGCGTGGGCGACGTTATCGGCCCGATCCAGATGGGGCTTAACAAACCGATCCATTACATAAGCGTCAACTCGCCGGTTAAAACCATACTCAATCTTGCAGCTATGGCCGCAATCGATGCTCAGGCTTCAGGTAGTGCGTTAGACAGATAATTTTGAATCGGCATCATAATTTGACAGATATGAAACTTCGCAACCTTGCAACTCTTTTGACTGTTTTAGTCGCATGTGCCCTTCATGCCGCCTCGCCCAAATATGTGTTTTATTATATCGGCGACGGCATGGGGGTAGGCGCCGTATCGCTTGCGCAGGCTTATAATCGTATCGTTTTTGGCAATAAGCAGCCGCTTAATATGATGCGGTTGCCCGTGGCTTCGCTCGCTTTCACCTACTCGGCGTCGTCACCCGTTACAGATTCGGCTGCCGCCGGCACTGCACTTGCCACCGGAAGCAAGACATGCAACGGTATGCTTGGCGTGCTACCCGACAGCAGTGAGGTTATTTCCATCGCATCCATGCTTCACGACAAAGGTTATGGCATCGGACTCGTGACGACTGTCGCGCCCGACGACGCCACTCCCGGTGCTTTCTATGCCCATCAGCCATCCCGCAGTATGTACTATGAGATCGGACGTGATGCTGCGGCCAGTGGATTTGACTTTATCGCCGGAGCCAATCTGCGCGGACTTAAAGATAAAAACGGCAACACAACCGATCTTCTTGACATGTTTGAGCAGAATCAGGTGTCGGTGGTGCGTGGGATCGCCGGACTGTCTGAAGCACGTTACCGCAAAGTGCTATTGCTTGGCGAGAATGTCCAGAGCGACAATGAGATCGGACTCGCCATCGATTCTATCGAAGGTGCAATGACACTTCCTGCAATGACACGTGCATGTCTTGATCATCTTATGGCGAACACCCCGGATCAGTTTTTTATGATGGTGGAAGGCGGCAGTATCGATCATGCCGGTCATGCCAACGATGCCGCTACAAACGTGATGGAAACGCTCAGCTTTGATGCGTCGCTTGGCATCGCATGCGAATTTTATAGATCGCATCCCGATGAAACCCTGATTGTGGTGACGGCCGATCATGAAACAGGAGGCCTGATCTTGGCAAGTCGCAGCGTGCATTACGATATGAGGCCTGAGTATCTGAAATATCAGCGAATGTCGAAAGATAGTTTTTCGGCTCATTGCAAGGCGCTTTTGCATTCGCGCATTGCTTTCGGGTGGAATGACATGAAAGAGTTTTTAAGTGATAGGCTCGGACTCTATACTCACGTTCCGGTCAGCGAAAATGATGATGCGATGCTTCGCGATATGTTTGAACGGACTTTTGAGTTGCGGAACACTTCCGATCAAAATGGCATGTATAACAATTTTAATGCATTTGCCAGCGCCGTTTATGCTCTTATAAGTGACGTGAGCGGCGTGGGATGGACAACATGGGATCATTCCGGCACTCCTGTCCCGGTGTTTGCAGCAGGTGTCGGGGCGGAGCGATTCTCGCAAATGCAGGATAATACCGATATCCCCAAGACAATAATGTCGATTGTGGAGCAGGGAAACTGATGTGATCTCGAGGTGATAAACGAATTTAATTCCGGTATCGTGACCGATAACTGACTATGAAACTGATCGGCATTCTTTCCGACACTCATTCATGCTGGGACGAGCGTTATTGCCGGCATTTTGCCGGCTGCGACGAGATCTGGCATGCCGGTGATATCGGCGACTATGCCATAGTGGAGCGTCTTAAGACCATTACTCCGGTCGTGCGTGCCGTGTCAGGCAATATTGATGGCTCGGAGGTACGCCGGTTCTGTCCGGAATCTCTCGAATTTGAAGTGGAAGGTGTGAAGGTCTGGCTCACGCATATAGGCGGATATCCCGGTCGTTATGCAGCAGGTGTGAAAAAACTGTTGCGCGATGAAGGAGTAAAGCTGATGGTGTGTGGCCATTCCCATATCCTGAAAGTGATTCCGGATCCGGAACTCGGACTTTTGCACGTCAACCCTGGGGCTGCCGGTTATTACGGGTGGCAGAAGGTGCGGACGCTTATTCGCCTTACAATCGACGGTGGTCGGGTGAGCGGTCTGGATGTTATAGAATTAGGAAAACTGAAATTGAAATGAAAAGACTTTTGATGATTATGTCGGTTGTGGCTCTTATCGCATCGGCATGCAAGACTAATGAAAACAACTATCGGGCGGCTTACGAAAAGGCTAAGGAGCGCCGCACAGAAACCGGAGATTCCGTCACTACCGCAGCTTTCCGTGATAGCCAGATGCCGAAGGATATGACGATAGACGGAGTTACGCTTCCCGTGATGACATTTCCGGCAATGGCGGTTAAGGAAACGGATGCGGATGCACCGCAGATGCAGCGATATTGTGTAGTGGCAGGACGCTTCCGCCAGATATTCAATGCCGGTTCAATGCGCGATCGTCTTCGCGGTCTTGGTTACGGGGACGCTTTTGTGATGCAGGATCGTGATGGGAATTATTATGTGGTGGCTGGCACGGCTGCTGTGGCGAAAGCGGCTTCTGAGCTGATCGACCGTTTGAAGAATGACAATTCGGTTGTGCTTCGTCAGCCATTCCCATTCGTGGTGCGTCCAGCTCATCTTGTCAGATAATGCAGTCGTAATCGGTGTGAAAAAACAGCAGAGGCTGTGTCGTAATTAAGGTTTACGGCGCAGCCTCTCTTTTTTGCGTCTTGAGGTTTGGGTAGATTTCAGGCAACTGATTTTTGGGGATTTTCCCAAAATATTCGATTCTCGGGCAATAAAAATCGGGATATAAGCAAAAACAGGCCAGAATGGGGCGTATTCCTCCCGTTTTTGACCTGTTTTGCTATCTTTGAGCACATTTTCTTGATGTTGAAGGCAATGGCGAAGAAGGCAAAGTCCATTGTGACCTTGTCTTTTCCGAAGTGGCGGAAGCGGCGGTATGCCATGTTGAACTTCATCTGCCCGAAGACGGCCTCGGGTTCTATGCATCGCCGTCCTCTGTGTCTGAGTCCTTCTTCCGATGTCAGCAGTTCCCGGGCTTTTCGTTTGTATTGGTTGAGCCGGTGATTTACCTCGATCGTGCGTCGGTCGCCCCGGGCTTTGTAGCACAGACACCGCAGCGGGCAGCCTCTGCAGTTCTGAGCGCGGTAGCGTGCGCTTTCACTGCGGTAGCCGCTTGCGGTCTTTGAACGGGCGGTGCCGACGCGCCTCATGTGCTGACCCATCGGACAGACATAGTAGTCTTCGGCTGCGTTGTAGTGGAAGTTGTCGTGATGGAACGGATTGGGTCTGTAGCGCGGGCGCTGTTCGAGGTGGAAACGGTTGTACTTGACATAAGCCTCCATTCCGGCCTCGTCCATGAAGCGGTAGTTCTCTTCCGAACCATAGCCGGAGTCGGCGACGGCCACAGAGGGCAGATGTCCGTAACGGCCGAGGAAAGAGTTGAAGAACGGTATCAGTGTGAGTGTGTCTGTAGGATTGGGGAACAGGGCGAAGTCGGTGATGAACTGATTTT
>CAJJOX010000093.1 GCA_905193485.1 uncultured Porphyromonadaceae bacterium
CGGATATGGCTATGAATGCGGAGCGGCGGAGGGTCAGAAGATCCATGTCGCACCTGCCGTCGCAATAGATGAATTCACGTATCTGCCTGCGGTCTGACGATATGTCACGCATCGTTATTTTTTTCAGTCTTATGCCGACGGTCAGTGTCGAATCGTCGACCGCCACATCCTCTTCCCCCTGATTGACAGGTGGAAAATCCGGATCGGGGATAATAGGATTCTTTATATCCGTAACCATTGTGTCGATCTCCTGAGGGAATCGGGCTGCGGCTCGTTTTGAAGAACGGCGCCGCAGGATTATGGAGTTGGGCTCATATTCATAATCCGTGATCACTCCTGTAGCGGACACAGTGCATCTGAGTGCGCATGATGTAGCGAAACTGAAGTCCGGCAGACGGCGCGGATTGAGGGCGGCTGTCTGCGGACTTATCACCGAGTAGTATGTGTAAGGGGCATGTGCCGGAGCGTTGGGATAGTTGAACAGATCACCGACATGGTGATGCGATTCGGTATGATAGACAAACTGCTGACGGTCGATGACAACGCCGTCGGAGCCTGCGATGCTGATCTCCGTGAGTTTACGGCGGGGGCTGTCGTCGCCGCTCAGCGATATGCTTCTGACCGTGCTGCCGGATGAATCCTTAAGAATCATACGGCTGATGAACAGCCGGCGGGTAGCGGCGCTGTCATAACAGAATTCCACTGTGGCTGTGCGCGAAACGATACGCAGCGGTATCCGTGAATCTAAGAATGTCGTGCTGTTGATGGAATAAGTCATGCCCGAGCCGAGGTCGGGGGCGGAGAGCCATGTGGTCCCTGAACTGCCGAACGTGTCGTGCCGGATCGTACGGCTTTCGGCGGGGCGGTTGTGGTCGCGTGTCCAATCCGGCATTACCGAATATTCTATCCGTATGGTATCGCGCCCTTCCGGTGTTATTATCCGGCTCAGATACCACGCGGCTACGGCCTGATAGCCCGGATTCCCTGAAACAGGATACACGATGGCCGGCAGATAGCGGTATTCCACATGCTCACGTTCGGTGAATTCGTATTTCGTGCCGTCGGGAGTGGTGATGCGGAAATCGCGCACGCCACGGCTCTCTTCGCCGATAAGCTCTATCCTGTTGTTCGTGGCCGGGAGCTGGATGATGTCGCCGCCGCGGATCACGAACCGGCCCGAAGCGCCGGGGCAGTCATAGGCATAACGGTCGAGCGTGGCGTCGGCACGATAGTCTGTAAGATCCGTTATATAATCCACATCGGCATCTTCCGCCCGCCGCAGCTCGAAGCGCCTGTATTCGTCGGGCAACCCCATGATGGTGCGGCTGACGGAGCCGGCGCCGGTCAGCTTCCACCCAAGACCGATCCATCCGGGAAGCTCGTCGGTGGTGAAGGCCCCTACGCGGTAGGTCAGACCTATGCGCACCGGATAAGCTCCGACCGACCATTCCAGCAGCGGATAAGAGAGCGTGGCCGTGCCTGTCGACAGATCGACTTCGGCCTGATGCACCGGGGGCAGCGTGGCCGCCTCCGGCGACGGCGCCACGGCAAGCTCATCGGCCGTCATGGCCGGCCAGAAAGGCCGTGCGCCGCCATCTGCCGCATCCTGCGCCCCTGCTGCTGCAGAATACAGCAGCGACAGCATCAGCGCGATGATTATGTGGCGATAGCGTTTCATGATCATCTCAGCGTTATTTTTTCGGTTATGCGCCAGCCGACGCCGCTGACGCTCACGAGATATTCTCCGGGCGGAAGAGCCGATGTCGGGATTGATACGGCAACACCTGCGTGCGCCTCGATAACCCGTCCCGCGATGTCGCACAGCACCACCTCCGCCGGGGCGGCCTCCGGAGCTACGGTTATCTCTATCTCATTGTCGCTGACTGTTATGTCCGCATTTCCGTCGCCGAGTCCGACAGGTGCATGACGGTAGTCGTCGCAGTCAGCTTCACCGTAGCGCTTCAGTCCGTAAACAGGAGCCGGTCCAAAGCCCGCAGCACGGAATATGCGAGTGGATGGCACCTCTTCTGCGACGGAGGCGTTTTCGCCCGGCGGGAAAAGATATGCTCTGTATGCCGTGGCGTAGCCTTCTATGGATGCCGACGTTTCTATCGCTATGGGACAGCGGGCCGCCGCCGAAAGCCAGTAGCGCTTTGATGCGTGTGCCTGCATCCGCACGGAATCCGTAGTGATCATCACGCCCCTGAATGTCATCTCGACAACGCTGACGTCAGTAAGCGTATCGCCGGGAGCCGTTATGGCTCTGTGGCCTTTCGACAGCGTCTGATATGTGACACCCTCAACAGACAGCCGCTGCGACAGGTCTATGCCGAGAATACCCTTCAGGCTGTCCGAGGCGTTTTGCCCAAGGAGAATGCTGTCGAGAGTGCACCGCCACCGACGCCCCTCGACTGCGATGAGCCGGACACTTCCGCCACTTATGGCATAGTCACTTCTGACGTGTGGAAGCGCCTCCATTATAAGTGTGTCACCTGAGGCCATATATCCCCCGGAGATTTTTCCGACCACCTCGGCAGTTGTGAAATCCCATGTTACGTTATTCCCGGCACTGTCGGCTTCCGGAATGCCCGAAATCTCCCATCCGTGGATAGTGGCGCTCCGTATCTGCGCCGTGACAACCGATGCGGCGGCCAATATCAAGAACGATGCGATTGTGATGATTCGGGACAGAAACTTCATGGCAAGGAGAGATGCGGGGCTTTCGTGATCGGGCGACAGACCGGAATCTTAACCCGGCATATGCAAATTAAACGCTTTTCCGCCTCTTTTGCAAAGTTTAAATCGTTTTTATGCATTTAAGCCGATTATTTTTTATTCTGTGATTTGCATTGGACTACAGATTATTTTCTTATTTTTGCGATACGGGAGGCACATGAAACATGAAAAGACTTCAGGCAAGGATAATCGGGATTTCGCGACATCGTCTGACGACGGATGGTGACGGCGTGACAACGCTTGTCGCTTTTCATGGTTGCCCGCTCCGATGTCGTTACTGTCTGAATCCGCAATCGCTGGGTGATGATAGCTTATTTGCGGATTACACTCCGGAATCGCTATATGATGATGTGCGCATAGACGAGCTTTATTTTATCGCCACAAACGGAGGCGTGACTTTCGGCGGAGGGGAGCCGTGTCTGCATCATGAATTCATACGGCGGTTTCGCGAGCTTTGCGGGTCTTCCTGGCAACTGAATCTGGAAACATCGCTTAACGTGACGACAGACAAGGTGAAGGCTCTGTTGCCTATAGTCAATAGCCTGATTATCGACATCAAGGACATGAATCCCGAGATATACCGAAACTACACCGGACAAAATAATTCACTCGTTATGGAAAACCTTCGGTTTATAGCCGAGTCGGGTCGCCGGCAGGATTGTCTGATCCGCATTCCGCTGATTCCTGAGTTTAACACCGATGTCGACCGTGCGGCAAGCCGTGCCGCACTCGAAGATCTCGGTTTTGATTCCTTTGATTTATTCACATACCAGATACGCAGACATTGACTATGGCACGAGGAAAACAGACATGTAGGATATTGAAAGAGATCCGCCGGAAGATAGCGGAGGCTAACGACATAGAGTATGTAACGTCGGAATGCCGCTACAAAGGCGATTGTCTTGGCACGTGTCCCAAGTGTGAGGCTGAGGTGCGCTATCTGGAACAGCAGCTCCAGGCCCGCACACTTGCAGGCAAAGCCATTGCGCTTGCCGGCATCTCCGCCGGCGTGATGCTTATGACCGGATGCGGAAGCACGCCGTCGGAACAAGCAGGAAACAGGCCGAGTGAAGCCGTGCAGGATGACATCGAGATTCCCGCAGCTCAAGAAGACACGCTTGACTCCATGGAAGAAGGCGAATTGCCTTGCCTTGATACAGTGTCGGATGCCGCACGGGGTTCGCGCGGCGTTAAGGGCAGGAATATTCCTGATGGGCTTATGCCGATTGCCGGCGAATTGTCATCGCCGGAGGATGTTAAAAAGGAAGAAGCGCCAAAGCCTCCGACAGATGATGATCTCATATTCGGGAGCATTGAACAGGATCCTCAATTCCCGGGTGGCCAGAAAGCATTGCTTGACTGGGTTGCGCAGCATATAGTTTATCCTGAGGATGCGTTGGCCGATTCAATACAAGGTCGTGTGACTGTGCAGTTTGTGATAGATAGCCTGGGGTATGTGGGTGAAGTGAAAGTAATGAGGGGAAAACTCGAATCTCTTGATATGGAGGCCGTGCGCGTGGTGAAATCGTTGCCGCGTTTTACTCCGGGAAAGATGAATGGCAAACCGGTTAATACGTGGTACACCTTGCCTGTTATATTTAAACTGAAAGACTGATTATGGCACGAGGGAAGCAGACATGTAAGATATTGAAAGAGATACGTCGTCAGATAGCTGCGGCTAACGATATTGAATATGTGACGTCGGAATGCCGCTACAAGGGCGATTGCCTCGGTACGTGCCCCAAGTGTGAAGCTGAGGTGCACTATCTGGAGCAACAGCTCCGCGCCCGCACGTTTGCCGGTAAAGCCGTTGCCCTTGCCGGGATCTCGGCGGCTGCTCTGGGTATGTTTATGCCGTTACAATCAGGCGCGCAGGTACAGGATGTGGCAGATGTGCCTTTGCCGGAAAGCGCACGGAAAGATGCGGACACGATTACTGTAAATGGTGTAGTGGCATGTGCGGAAGGCACGGCAGCAGATGGAACGGTTTTGACGGAACCATTGGCCGGAGCTATAATTGTCAATCGTCGCACGGGCCAAGGTACATATGCCAACATTAACGGTGAATTCTGTCTGTTGGCATGCATCGGTGACTCATTGGAAGCGAGTTATGTGGGTTGTGAAACGCAAGTGGTCGTGGTAACAGAAAAAAATATGACGATCTTGTTGTCCACTCAGGGTAATATAGAAGCCGTGATCGCAGGTGGGGTGACTTTTGTTCCGCGCGAGGAAAATCATTATATAGACCTTGATGTGGTCGATGAAAATGGTAATCGGATAGATGCCAGTGATGTCAGTGTGGAGCGGATATGGATTGATGAAAATGGTGAAGCAGATACAGTTTCCATATATATTGAATATTTTGATGAGGCGCATCCATGCAGGATATATTGGAACCATGTCTATGGTATGACAGATGAAAATGGTAATCCTTTAAAAGAAGCGACATTGCGCATTGAAGCCGAGGATTATGATGAACCCGTCGTGATCAAAGTGAAATATCCCAAGCACACTGCAAAACGAACGATTAAATTTAAGCGTAAAAAGACAAAGTGATATGTCCGCATGGTCGTAATATTCTCTGATGAATGATAAAACGAAATCGCCGTGAGTCCCGGATGAGGGGATTCGCGGCGATTCCGTTTTATGGGTGCGGATGTCAGCGCTGGATGAGTTCGTAGATGTCAGCGCGGCCGTTGATGACGATGCGGGTCGTTGCGGGAAGTAGTGTGGTGGCGGAGTAGGCTGAGTCTACTTTGCGGCGAGCGATCTCACGGCCTTTTGCGTCGTATTGCATGACGGTGAAGGGTGCAGCGGGTGACGAGGACAGTATCACGAGTTCGCCGGCGTTTTTACGACGGTCGAAAGCAATGTCACCGACGAGAGGATATGACGTGGTAGTGTTGGCGTCGAATGCTTTGAGAGATCCGAAAGGATCGGCTGATACGACGTTGAGGCCGAGCGTAGCGTGATTGACGGGATTGACCTCGAAAGTGCGAACGGCAGCCCAGTTGGTCCGGTCGGAGTTTAAACGGCGCAGACGCACATAGCGGGCCATTAACGGTACGTCTTCATGCCATTCGATGATGTATGTGTCAGGAGCGATGTCGCGGAGTTTAATCCAATTGCGTCCGTCGGCCGATGATTCGAGAACGGCTGTTTCATAATAGTCGCAATCGTCGATCGAATTGCGTCCCTGACGGATTGTGATGTCGCTTATGGGGCGAGCTTCGAGCAGGTCGAGTCCGATCCAGTCTCCGTTGCCCTGTGAGTTTGCAGAGGTATAGTAGGTCGTGGTGTCGCCGTCGAGCATGAGTTTGGCCTGAGTGGTGCGCAGATTGGGATAGGATCCGACGCCGTGATACATGGCGGGCTTGTTGCCTGTCTGGCGCAGGAAGAAAGCGGTGGCCATATCGTCCATGGCGTTTTCGTAGAAAGGCTGGAGTTTCATGGTGCCGATTTTGTGTGCGTCGTAGGCGGCGCGTTGTTGCGGCGACATAAGGTTGGCGGCGTAGCCTTCCCAGAAGAGAGAGTCGTTGCCGGATTCGTAGGTCTTGATCAGGTCGAGAGTGCGTGCGCCACGCTGACCGAGAGCAGTGAACTGGGTGAGCCACGGCCCGATTTCTTTGATGAGGGCGGGATTGGCCTTTTCACGCATGACAGGCTCTGCTTTTATGATTTTGTCAAATTCGTTGCGGAGCGCCTCGAATTGTGCGGGGGTGTAGTCGTTGAACGGGAAAATTGTGGTTTCCCACGATTCGTCGCGACGATAGCCTGTTTCGGTATCGGCGGAGTGTATGGCGAAAGTGCGGTAGGCGTCGGCCGCGTCGGGGACGAGCGCGGCAAGACCGCGTTCCCAGTTGTCGATGGGATTATATGCGGGAGTGTTCCAGGCATAGTCGGCCACGCCATATAAGGCGAGTTTGGAGGCTTCGCCATGTTCCATGGGATTGCTTTCGATGCCTGCCACCTGCCGGTCGGTGAGTTTTGTGTCGAGACCATATACCGGGCCCTGGAGCAGGATGTGCTTGCAATAATCGGTCACCGGATAGTTCCACCAATAGAGCGCCGGACGCTGGATGCGGGAATCGACGAACTCGAGCGTTTCCGGCGTGAGGTCGCTGCAGACCACGGCTCCGGTCCAGAACACCTCGACATCGGGATTAAGCTCGCGGCCGTATACCGCCAGCGGGCCTTCGGGACCCGGTTTGGCCCAAAGCTGTGAATAGTCGGTCGGGCAAACGATGAGATTCGTTACGTCGCCTTTGGCTTTCACAAAATCATTCGTGAGATTGTTGAGCAGCTCGACTTGTTTGTGGGGATTGGTGCCCTCGCCGTCGATATCGTCGAAAAATATGGCAAACGAACGCACGCCCAGGTCATACATCATGTTGAATTTATTGACGAGGCTGTCATAGTCTTCACGGTTCCAACGGATGTCTTGTCCCGGATGTATGGCCCAGATGAAGTTTACGCGATTGCGGCGGGCATTATCGACAAGCTCTTTGATCTCACGGGCTTTCTCTGGCGGATACGGCAGACGCCAGTTGGGAGTGCTGTGGTATGGGTCGTCCTTGGGGCCGTAGAGATAGTCGTTCAGTTTGTTGCGGCCGTAGAAGTCGATGAGCGACATGCGCACGTCGTGGCTCCACGGGGTGCCGTAGAACCCTTCAACCACGCCGCGGTATTTCATTGAGGGGAAGTCGTTGATCACCATCATCGGCAGTCCGCCTTCTTTCTTCACCAGTTCACTGTCGAGAATCTGCCGGAGTGTCTGGAGCGCGTAGAAAGCTCCGCGTTCGTCGTAGCCGATTATTTTGATGTCCTTTTTGCCGATGTCAAGGAGATAAGCTCCTTCAACGGCTTTGACGCCGGCTTTTTTTGCGACTTTTTCTCCGAACTCAATTGTCAGAGGAAGGCCGTGGGAACTGAGGTTGAGAAATCCGAGGTCGCCGGCAAATTTTTTTTGCTTGTCCTTGACGCTGAATCCTCCGGAGATGTTCAAGACACCGGTGTAGGGGCGTGTGATGCTTTGGGGCGTGGGGTTTATGACAAGGCCGCCATGGTCGATCTTATGGCCGTCCACGGCGTTAAATTCCTGCACTTCGCCGCGTTGTGAGGACAGATCGAAACTGTCGTCCTGAGCGGTGGCTGTCAGTGCTGCCGATGCCATGAGGGCAGCCGACGCCATCAGTTTTGTAATTTTCATGAAATTGGATTTAATAACAGAAATAGTATTGTTTGTGCAAAGATATGTTTTTTTTATAAATATTTGAGAAGAATAGCTATATTTGTAGGGAATAATCACTTAAGTACATGACAAAAATTTGAACACATCGAATTTCGGCTTGTAGAGCGGTCTTAGAAGAACGTTTGCGATTTCTTCCAGACCATACTTGATTAGTGATTTGGCTCTCTTGCCGTGTTTCAATATTCTGATAGCTTTTACATTGATATCCT
>CAJJOX010000094.1 GCA_905193485.1 uncultured Porphyromonadaceae bacterium
GCAAAGGGGTCAATGCCCCCCCGCCGTCTTGGCGGGCAGTCGCTGCAAGCCGGTGCTTTCATCGCCTTCGGCGGGATTCTCTCGCTTATGGTCGGTTTCGGGTTCCCCGAGTGCACCGCTTCGAATCCAGGATTGCAGAAGCTGTTGAGCGGATGCATGTTTCCGATTGGTCTGATCCTTGTGGTCACGCTCGGCGCCGAGCTCTTCACCGGCAACAATGCTCTCCTGATGCCCGGACTTATGAAGCGCCGGTTTGGTGTTGTCGATGTTCTGCGCAATTGGGTGATTGTCTATTTCGGCAATTTTGCAGGAGCATTGGCATTTACCTATGTGATGGTCTATGCGGCAGGACTGACGGCTGCCGACCCATGGCACACCTCCATCGTCCGCATGGCCGAAGCCAAGGCCGCCATGCCGTGGCTGACTGTTTTCATCAAAGGAATAGGCGCTAACTGGTGCGTTTGCCTTGCCGTATGGCTCGCCCTGTCCGGACACACTCTCCTTGAAAAGGCTCTGGGCTGTTTCCTGCCGGTGATGGCCTTCGTCGCTCTCGGTTATGAGCACTGCATCGCCAACATGTTTTTTATCCCGGCAGGAATGCTTGAAGGAGCGTCGGTAAGCACCGAGACATTCATAACCGCCAATCTTGTGCCGGCCACTCTGGGCAACATTGTCGGGGGCGCCTTGTTTGTGGGTTGCGTCAATGCCTGGGTGCATTTGAAAAAATAATGTTAACGGCGCGCATTTCCGTCAATTATTTTGTATTTTTGCAATCGTATTAGCCAATACTGCAATTTTTAACCCCAAAATAAAATAGAAATGGTAAGCTACAAAGACTTAGGCCTTGTAAACACCCGCGAGATGTTTGCAAAGGCAATCAAAGGCGGCTATGCCGTGCCTGCATTTAACTTCAACAACATGGAGCAGCTTCAGGCCATCATCAAAGCTGCCGCTGAAGAAAAATCACCCGTTATCCTTCAGGTTTCTAAAGGCGCACGCAACTACGCCAACGCTACACTCCTCCGCTATATGGCTCAGGGCGCTGTGGCATACGCTAAGGAACTCGGTTGGGAGCACCCCCAGATCTGCCTCCATCTCGACCACGGTGACAGCTTCGAACTCTGCAAATCATGCGTTGACAACGGTTTCTCTTCCGTCATGATTGACGGCTCGCACCTTCCCTACGAAGAAAACGTGGCTCTTACGAAGAAAGTCGTTGAATACGCCCACAAATATGACGTGACTGTCGAAGGTGAGCTTGGCGTGCTCGCCGGTGTTGAAGACGAAGTTTCGTCCGACCACCACACCTATACCGATCCCGAAGAAGTGATCGACTTCGCCACACGCACCGGTTGCGACAGCCTCGCCATCTCCATCGGCACATCGCATGGCGCATACAAGTTCACTCCCGAGCAGTGCACCCGTAACGCAGAAGGCCGCCTCGTTCCCCCGCCACTGGCTTTCAATGTGCTTGATGCCGTTATGGAAAAACTCCCCGGTTTCCCGATCGTGCTCCACGGCTCATCTTCCGTTCCTCAGGAATATGTTGACGAAATCAACGAATATGGCGGCAAACTGCCCGACGCTATCGGCATACCCGAAGAAGAGCTCCGTAAAGCTGCCAAGAGCGCTGTTTGCAAAATCAACATCGATTCCGACAGCCGTCTTGCCATGACCGCAACCGTCCGCAAGGTGTTCGCCACCAAACCCGGCGAATTCGACCCCCGCAAATACCTCGGCCCGGCTCGCGACGAAATGGAAAAACTCTACAAGCACAAAATCGTCAACGTGCTCGGCAGCAACGGCAAAGCTGAATAAATTGATGCCATACGTCACGGTTTGAAGGACTCTCGTCCGTTCACCGTGTCAACCATAATCAGGGCGCAGTGTCAATCTCCGACACCGCGCCCTGATTTTCATGTGCCGGCATGATCCGGCGCATCGTTTGTATCCTTTCAGATTGTCATGCGACGCCTATGCGTTGTATGCTCGCGTCGAATGTGTCGCGGTCAATGACGCGTGCACGCATGCGGTTGCGGTAGGTGTAGATTGTGTTGTGCGACAGGCGCAGAAAGCGTGCTATCATCGCTGTGTCGTCTATGCCGATGCACGTGAAGGCCAATACCCGCAGTTCGGTGGTCAGGTGTCCCTCGTCGGGAGCTTCGATGCGTTTGTCGGGATGCAGCAGTCGGTTGACCTGGTCGATAAAATCCGGATAGAGATTGAGTATGGTGCGGTCAAACGTCTGGTTGAACGATTTTGTGTGGTCGTCCATCAAGGTCTGTTTCTCCAGCATTGTGTTTATTTCAGCGGTGAGGCCGGCTTTCAACTTGCGGCGCACTGTCGATAATGTTCCGTCGAATTTCTCAAGAGCATCGGCGTGAAGAGTCAGAAATTCAACTGTCAGGGCGCGGCGGTCGGCCTCCACATCCGTATCGGCACGCATCGACCCCGGTTTTTGTGTCGGGTCTGAGCCGCATCTGGTAGTGCTCTTTACGCTTTCGCCTGTCGTGTCGGCGACATTTGCCGGGGCGGTTGTCAGTTCGGTCTTGTCGGCCTCGCCGGAGGTTCCGGCATTCGGGCGCTGACGCTTGATAAGGATGATGAGAACTGCGGTGAGAGCTGCTATTATCACGCCGCACGCAATGATTGGTAATGATGGCATTTTTTTCGGTAGGTGTTTACAACATGTCTGGTTTAAGGCGGACGGGCGCCTTGTGACAATCGCTGTCACTTTGTTTTTTCTTTTGCAAAGTTAATGCGTTTTTGACCTTTTTGCTCGGTCAATCGATTATTTAACTCGATTTTTAAACTTTTTTATCTATAATCACCCTTTTGTAACGGGTTGATTGCGAGTGTTATTGCTTTTGATGATTCTATATATCGTAATTTTTGCATCTATGTCGGCTTTTCTCCAATGTCCGGATTGGCTAATTTTGTGGCGGAAAAGTATAAGAGAAAGAAGTGCAATAATAGTAATTTGATTTATGTTAGGATTTATGATCACATTTGATCATAACGAAACTGAGGCGGATCGTGATGATCCGCCTCGTTAGTTTTATGATATTGTAAGAGCGGTGGCTGCTCATCTGCATCCCTCTATGGGGATTTTTTCGATACGGCGCTGGTGGCGGCCGCCTTCAAATTCCGTGGTGAGGAAAGTGTCGACGATGGCGATGGCGGTTGGTGTGTCGATAAACCGTGCCGGAAGCACAAGCACATTGGCGTTGTTGTGTTCGCGTGCCAGCCGGGCCAGATCGGTGCTCCAGCACAGTGCGGCGCGGATACCCTGATGTTTGTTGAGTGTCATGCCTATGCCATTGCCGGTGCCGCACATGGCTATGCCGAGGGCGTCGTCGCCGCGTTCAACCGCTGTTGCGCACGGATGGGCGAAATCGGGATAATCGCAGCTCTCGGTGCTGTCGGTGCCGAAGTCGTCGGTGCCGATTCCCTCTTGATGCAGATGGTTGATGATGGCTTGTTTTAGTTCATACCCGGCGTGGTCGCTGCAAAGAGCCACCTTTTTGTCTTTCTGAATTATTAAGCTTTTTTCGCACATGCTTTTGAAATTATGATGTTTAATGACTGATAGCGGATAATTTTATAAGCCGAGAGAGATATGTTTCCATAGGCATTGCGGTATCATGCGCCACAATCCGTTGACAATGCGCCAGCGGGAATCGATGTATGCTACGCGGCGTCCGGTGAGGATGGCTCGTTCGATTTTTGGACAAGTATAGTCGATGCTCATTTCCATCGGATAGGAGCGCTTGGGATCAAGCAACGCTGTGCGTATGAATCCGGGACGGATATCGGTGAAGCGCACGTTTACGTGTTTCGTATAGGCCAGTTGCTCCAGGGCGTTGATGAATGTCTGCTGAAAGCGCTTCGAACTGCTGTAGGCCGCCGACAGCCCCATTCCTTTGGTGCCTGCTATCGAGGTGATGGCCGCGATATGTCCGGCCGCCACATTGGCTGTATCGCGGAAATATTTGAAGGCGGCAGTCATGATGCGGGCAAATCCGACCACGTTGATGCGAAGTGTTTCGGTCACCTGTTCAGGGTTGAGGTCGGGATCCTGGTAGCCGCAACCTGCGGCAAACAGCAGTATGTCCATGCCGTCGCGCATTTTGATGAGGTCGTAGAATAGTTCCTGCGCATTGTCGGCAGTGACGTCGATTGTCTTATATACTATTTTGTCGGGAACAAGCTCGCTGATCGCTTTCAGCTTGTCTTCGCGTCGGGCTGCGATGCCTACGAGCATTCCGGCGCGCGCCAGATCGAGGGCTATGCGTTCGCCTATGCCTGATGATGCTCCGATGATGATTATCCGTTTTGCCATGGCTGTGTGGTTTTGTTCATTGCAGGGCATCTCTCAAGTTTCAGGCTTCGCTGTTTCAATCTCAATGCCCTGTTTCGTTTATAACCGCGGGCTCCTCGGTCTTGTTCAGAGGCAATGTGTAAATGATGGAAAAACTGCCGCTGAACGCTCCGCCCCGTTTGCCGTAGCCCGGTATATACATCGGTTTGCCATGTGGCGCCCGGCTTTCATGTAAAAGCGCATGGTATTTCACATTCCAGCCCAGCGATATCGGGCCGGCGATCTTCACTCTCACGCCTGCGAGAAACTCAAAGAACCCGGCAGTGGAGTTTTGCGACGGGATGTCGATTGTTTCGTGTTCTCCCCAGTAGTCGTTCGTGATGTCAATGTTTTCGACGCTGTAGCTGAATGTCGTAAATCCGTAGCGCACCCCCACATTGAGCTGATAGGCGGGATTGTTGTTGAAAAACATGTTGTAGTTCATGCCAAGACGGAAATAGGGGGCAAGTTTGGTCTTGAATGTGTAGTTCTGTCCGTCGGGAGTGTCGTTGCATGCTCCGAGGCCGAACTCTACTACCGGCTTGTAGCGGTTGTGAAGGCTCAGCTCGGCCCAGACGTCGGCTCCGCCGTAATGCTGGCCGAAAAGCCGCATGGCGGGATCCCAGATGTTGAGGCCTGCCGATACGGATTCCAGCAGTGGATATTTCATGCGCTTGAGCTCTTTGTCGGTGGCCGTGCTGTCGACCCATTCCTTGCCGGTGATGGTGTCGACAAGCACGATGTTTCCCTGTGCGTCGCGCATCTCCGCGAGGTTGGCTTGCGGATCTTCTTCTTTCTTAGGTGTGTCGGTTGGTTGTGTCGTGGCCGGTTTTGGCTGTACGGGAGTGATCTTGCGCTGGCTCATTGCCGGCACGTAGGTGCATATGACAAGCAGCAAAGCCGACAGTGCCGGTGCGAACAGATGTTTTATGTTGTGGCGAATTATGTTCATTGCTCTGTTGACGAAGTGCGGAAGTAGATTTTGATGCGCTCGATGTCGGCGTTGGTTATGAGCGAGTCGGTCACAGCCACCGAATCGATCAGGTGACGTGTGTGGCTCATTTCGGTAATCTCGTAACGGAGCATTGCCCCGCATTCTTCCGAGGCGAAATAAGGCTCTGAGGTGTAGCGGAAGCTGATGGTGTCGTTGAGAGCCGGATTGTCAAGTCCTTCCTGGGTGTAATGGAAGCAGTAGGCGGTGCTGGATTCTGTTGAGCGGAATGGCAGATAGACCTGGCTGATGGCGGTTCCGGAGGCGTAGAGCAGCGAGTCGTTTTTTACACCCACTCCGCTTATGTCGAGATCCTGAATCGAGATCGCCGATTTTGTCTGTGACGAATAGAAGCCGGCAAGCGGCAGACTGCTTTGGTTGTCGGTGCATCCCGATGTGTTGCAGCCGCTTAATGCTATGGTTGCCGTGATGCCGGAGATTAGCGTCGTGATGACTTTTGAAATATATTTCATGCGTTTGTCGGAATCTGCTTTAAAGCCGTTGTCTGCGATCTGACGGGGCGACACCCTTTGATGATCGTGCCGTTGACCGCGACACGTCGCGTTATTTCGCTTTGGCGTTTTCGGGTGTCGGGGCTACATTGAGCTCTTCTTCGATCTCATAGTCGTTGCGGCGCGGCGAATTGCGTGCTACAAGCTCGCCTATGAAGCCGGTGAGAAATAGCTGTGTGCCGAGAATCATCGTGGTGAGGGCGATATAGAAGTAGGGCGAGTCGGTGACAAGCCGATAGGCTTCGTTGTTGCACATATGGTAGAGCTTGATGCCGCCGAGTGTCATCACGGCTATGAGGCCGATCATGAACATGAGGCTTCCGAGCAGACCGAAAAAGTGCATCGGTTTCCCGCCGAATTTGTTGGTGAACCAGAGGGTTATCAGATCAAGATAGCCGTTGACGAAACGGTCGAGGCCGAATTTCGATTTGCCGTATTTTCTTGCCTGATGGTGCACCACTTTTTCTCCTATGCGGTTAAAGCCGGCGTTTTTTGCAAGGTAGGGGATGTAGCGGTGCATGTCGCCATACACTTCTATGCGCTTGACCACCTTGTTGCGGTAGGCTTTCAGTCCGCAGTTGAAGTCGTGCAGATTGTGTATGCCGCTCACTTTGCGGGCGGTGGCGTTGAAGAGCTTTGTGGGTATGGTTTTTGACAGCGGATCGTAGCGTTTCTGTTTCCATCCGCTCACGAGGTCATATTTGTCTTCGGTGATCATGCGGTAAAGCTCCGGAATTTCGTCGGGACTGTCCTGCAGATCGGCGTCCATTGTTATCACCACATCGCCTTTGGCGCGCGCGAAACCGGTGTTGAGCGCCGGTGATTTTCCATAATTGCGGCGGAAGCATACGCCTTTGACTGCCGGATTCTCCCCCGACAGCCGGCGTATCACATCCCATGAAGAGTCAGTGCTCCCGTCGTTTATAAACAGAATCTCATAGCTGAATCCGTTTTCATTCATCACGCGCCGAATCCATTTTTCAAGCTCGGGGAGTGATTCGGCTTCGTTGTACAGCGGAACGATTACGCTTATATCCATCGTATTGTCTGTGTTGGTTGTTGCTTGTTTGTATCAGTCATTCGTGACAGGTTCGCCTTGTCGTGGATCGCTGATGCCGGTCTTGTCGCGCCGTGGCTTGCCGGCTCGGATTATCGGGGCGAATATCAGCGACAGGATGCCGCCTGCCGACATCGTGAACCAGAACATCGACATCGTGAAGTCCGATGCTGATGGCACTGCCGACATTTTTATCATGCGGGTCAGTGCTTCGGCTGTCTTGAGGTTTGCTGCCGAGCCGGTGTCGCGTAGCATGGTGATGCTGTCGCGTATGAGATTGATCAGATAGTCGGGATTGATCCATTGGAGATAGATCATGGTGACGAGGCTGCATATCACGCATCCGTAAAACACCGTCAGAAGCCCTTCCACGCTCAGCTCTCCTACGGTCGATTCATAGTCGCGCAATCTGTGTGACTTGCGCATCGAGCGGAAAAGCACTACGGGGAATGCCAGCACCAGCACTGTAAATGAAAGTGCTGCCAAAAGCGAGAATTCTGACAATACCATCGAAATGAATATCAGGCAAAGATAGATTCCAAAAGTGCGTCCGGCAATGGCGGCGCGTCGATATGGGGTAGGGGCTTTCGTTTCTGACATGTCGTGTTGAATTGCGAATGCAAATATACTATTTTTTGCTCGCTTTACGCGCACGCATGTGAAGATTCTGCAATCTGATGCGCTTTCCCGACACCCCTAAATGCCGGTGTGCCTTGTTGTAAACAGACGCACGGCATCTATTTTTGCCAAAAATATCAAAATAAAAAGCAATATTCTATAATATTTATCTTATATTTATTAGTGAAATATGAATATGTTAAATAATTGATATATAGTATTAAGACTATATATTTTTCTATATGACAGTTTATATTGAAGCTATATGCTATTGCGCTGTGATTCATTCAATGTTATTTTTGCATTGTAAAATTTTTTCAGTTAAGGATTTCGACCCGAATAAAGGTAAAAAAGAAAAGAGAAAATAGGTATTATAGATAAGATCAAGGGAGGTTGATTGGTTTCTCCCTTATTATCCGGGATCGTAATGAAATGTTAGAGAGAAACACCACGTGGTGGGTTAACACCATTTTTGACCGTTTAGTGTCATAGCGACAGCGGGCCGATTCGTGAGAATCGGCCCGCTGTCGTCGCTTGTGTCCGTCGGGGGTCCGGGTCCGTTTCTCGGGTGGGGAGGG
>CAJJOX010000095.1 GCA_905193485.1 uncultured Porphyromonadaceae bacterium
TTTTTTTTTTTTTCCTTTTACCCCCGACCCCTCCCCAGCCATACCTTCTCCCGGATTTTTAGAGAAATCTTTTCCCTTTAATGATACGATCCACATTAAAATTCTTTAGAATTTATCCTTAAACAAAAAGCGACCTTTCCGGTTAAAGGCATGGGTGAAATTATTAGCGATATAATATAAACATGAACAGAAGTCAATTTATCGACATCCTGTCCAAGAGAACAGGATTAGACAAAAAGGATGTCAAACGGACAATCGATGAAATGCAAAAGCTAATTGTCCAGGAGATCAAAGAAGGTCAAAGAATCTGCCTGCATGGTTTCGGCTCATTCAAACCCCGTTTTCAATCCAGCCGTCCTGCACGTAACCTGAAAAACGGGACAACCGTACAACTGCCTCCCAGAACCATCATTCATTTCAAATGCGCTCCCCACCTGCTGGAGGAGGTAAACAAATAAAGAAATAAAAAAGAGGCTTACTTATAAAAGTAAGCCTCTTTTTTATTTGCTCAGCTATTGTCGGGGTGAGAAGATTCGAACTTCCGACCACACGCCCCCCAGACGCGTACTCTAACCTGGCTGAGCTACACCCCGATTGGTTAAAAGCGCTGCAAAGTTAAGGAGTATTTGGGAAACATGCAAGCATTTTAGCTTGTTTTTTGATTTATTTTGCAGATATTGGGGTAATGGTTAATATGTGTGAATTATAGGCTATTGATGCTCCGTTTAAGAAGCCGCTCAGATTTCGTAAAAAAAATGGTGCCGGTCATGGCACTACAATTGGAGCTGTCGGCATAGCGAAATGGAGTGTTTCTATTAGACTGTCATAAGGTTTATCGGCTGTAATTTTTAAAGGTGATAAAATACCCGAACTCAACAGCACTTCCCGATGGTTGATGCTGTGGGAGAGGTTCAGCTCGCAACATTAATATCAAGATTACAGTGATGTGGAGCACCCCTTGTCTTTTTGATTTCAGATATGCCATTCGGTCAATCATCACTCATGTCTAGATAAGATATACAATATGAATCATGAATCTCCGAGCCAGATCTGTTGTGAAAGTGTATTCTACCATGATCTGTGTGGCCGATGTCATAATTGTAATATGCTGATTTGTCGGCTATAAAGTCCATATTTTGTTGTGGACATGAAAAATAATCAAAAAAAGACGGATTAAAATTTGGTTTATATCATAAACCGCATTAAATTTGCAACCGAATGAGGGCGGTAATCGCGAGCCGCCTTTTTTCAGAGAGAAATGGTTTATATTATAAACTGATTAATTTTATCAAGAAATGAAAGAAGAAGAGATCAACGAAAAACAGAGTCTTGCAATCATCACGGAGATGATCGCCCGGACGAAAGACCGCTACATCGGCAACGGCAACATCATGCTTCTTTGGGGGTATCTGACTGTTGCGGTAACTATCCTCGTATGGATAATGCTTGCCACTACTCATCAACCCGCCTGGAACTATCTCTGGTTTCTGATATGGATAGTCGGAGGCATCGCGACCCCAATCATGGCTCGTAGTGAGCAGAAAAAATGCGGTGTCAAAAATTATTCTGACCGCATTACATCTCAAATATGGTCGGTCGTCGGCATTATGGGGATCGTTGCAACGGCAATGTGTCTGGGTTTTCAACTGATCGGCGACGTAAGCAGCTGGTCGACTATGCTGGCTTTTGCCCTTGTGGTTGTGCCATTGGGAGAGATTGCCCAAGGCATAATACTGAAAGAGCGGTCGCTGACTGTAGGTGGCATAACCGGTATGGTGATCGGCATATTCACCATGTGTTGCATAGCCGGTGATGTAACACTATACGCCAACTGGTATCTGCCGATGTTCATGGCTGCATTTATAGCAATGTTTGTTGTGCCGGGACATATTATCAATCATAAAGCCAACACTGTTAAATGAAAGAACTCGATCGGTTGCTTCATTCGCAGTTGCGACTCGCAGTGATGTCGATACTGATGAACGTAGAAGAAGCTGACTTTGTATATCTGCGTGAAAAGACAGAATCGACTGCCGGTAATCTCAGTGTGCAGCTCGATAAACTGGCAAACGCCGGATACATCACAATGGAGAAAGGGTTTGTCGGTAAGAAAACCCGTACAGCGTGCCGCGTAACCCAAACAGGACGGAATGCATTTGAAGAATATGTTGAAACCCTGAAAGAGTATCTCAACCTGTGATTTTTTGCAATTAGTCCGTTTTTTCCCTTGGTTCAATGTAGAAAGAGGGTGTGTCAACACCGGAATGCTATTCCGTTTTGACACGCCCTCTTTGTTTTATGATTTAAGCAGATTGTGAAAAATAGGCTGCGCCTATATGACCTGCCTCCTGATATAAAAAACTGTTGATTGTGGATCTCGGAGGACTTATTTGGTGTCGTCGGTTTCAGGCGCTTTATCGATGAGATCCATAAACTGGTCGAGGCTGGGTGTGATGATTAGTCGCTGGTTGGTAGTGTGGTTGAGGTTCTGCTACGAGAGAAGAATTGTCACTATGATCCGGGGGTATATCGGTATTCGGTACTGACTGCACATGCGTATCTACCGGGGTTATTTCCTCGCCGTCCTTTTCGTCGTGTTTTGGAGCAAGTTCAGCGGTTATCTTCCTGTCGAGGGTGGCATGGTCGGATTTTAGCTGTTTTAGTTCTTCTTCCTTGCCCCATGTCTTAGACACGATGGCTTCAAATTGTAGGACATCGGCATTCATCCTTTCAATCGTTGTCTCGTTGTTAGCGAAGTTATGGTGATTGTCTGTTGCAAGTAGCGTGAATAACTGGCGTCTGGAGAGGGATTTTACTTCAAAAACAGCCGGTCATTATAAGAAATTCTAATATGACCGGCTGATTGTTTGGTTGCGATAAATGATTTATTTCATCTGGGTTGTATAGAATGTTGCAATCTGGTTGAACGGTATCTTTTCGAGATTGTCGTAGAGATCGCAATGGTTGGCGTCAGCAACGATAAGAAGCTCTTTGTTATTGCCATGCAGTTTTGAGAAAGCGGTTTTGCCCATATAGAGCGAATGGGCCTTCTCGCCATGCACGACCATCACTGCGTTGCGTATCTCACTTGCGCGGGTAAGTAATGGAAAATTGATAAACGGGAGGTTGGATGTGAAGTTCCAGCCATCGGTAGAGTTGCCTGACCGAGGATGAAATCCGCGCGGAGTCTTGTAGTAGTCGTAATATTCTTTTACAAACTGCGGAGCATCGGCAGGAATCGGGTCTACTACACCTCCGGCACGTTTATAGAAACCGTTGCGGTAATCCTCGGTGCGCTGTGCGGTCATTGCCTCCAGCATCTTGTAGCGAGCATCCGGGTTGTCGTTGGCATCAAAATAACCGTTTGAGGTGCAACGGCTGATGTCATACATTGTAGAAGCGACTGTGGCTTTGATACGAGGATCGTTGGCGGCGGCATTGATGGCGAAACCTCCGAAACCGCAAATGCCGAGTATGCCGATGCGGTCGGCATCAACATCGGGCTGAACCGACAGAAAATCAACGGCAGCCGAGAAATCCTCGGTATTGATGTCTGGCGAAGCCACGCGACGGGGCATGCCTCCGCTTTCGCCGGTGAAGGAGGGATCGAAGGCGATAGTTAGAAACCCACGCTCGGCAAGTTGCTGTGCATACAGCCCGCTTGACTGTTCTTTCACCGCTCCGAAAGGCCCGCTGATAGCTATTGCCGGCAGTCTGCCCTCGGCACCTTTGGGTTTGTACATATCGGCTGCAAGTGTCACGCCATAGCGGTTGACAAATGTTACCTTGCGATGTTCCACCTTGTCGCTCTTTGGGAATGTCTTGTCCCATTCCTGCGTCAGTTGAAGTTGCTCCACAGGAGCTAAGGAAGTGTTTGTGTTGGGATTGTTCATATCTTGAGAATTTGCAGTAAAAAACGTTGCTGCGCATATTACTGCCGATAAAAATGTTTTGTTCATTCCATTTACTATTTTTCTATGAATACTTTTTTGCCGTTGACAATATAGACGCCAGCCTCTATGATTTCTTTCAAGCGGTTGCCTTTAAGGTCGTATATGATGACGTCTTTGCCATTGTCGACTTTTACCTCGCCGATACCGGAGGCTGACGATAGCGATAAGGTCGCTTCCACATTGCCGTTTCCAAGAAACTCTTTCAATGAAGATGCCGTAACGCCGTCGATTCTGCCCAAAGGGGTATAGTTCCATGAATTCGAGCCATAGAACATTACCATATTGCGGCCCTGATACAGCATTATATCACCGGGAACTGTTGTTATGTGCGTATCCGATGCTGGTAAGGATTGAGGCAAGGCTCCGACTTTTTCAAATCCACCATAATCCGACATATTGATTGTGACCGGGCCATTGTTTAAGAGCCTGATTAGACTGTGCGTTGCATCGTTATCGGGCATAGTCGCCGAAAGAGTCCGGTTTCCGACTGTTATATACAGATTGTTTTGTGCGCTTGCTGTCATAAATGTTGCCATTGAAAGAATTATCAGAAACGGTTTGATTATTCGATGAGCTGCAGTCATACTATATGTTATTTCAGACTATCAATCCAATTGTTTATCTGCTGTTCATTCATTCCGTTGAGCACTTTTCCGGGCTTGAAGATTGCATTAGGCGCGGAAACACGCAGGTCTTTCTCCGTATCTCCATATTCGCTTCCTCCCGATGTGGCGAAAGGAATGATGGTCTTGCCGGAAGTGTCATACTGTTCAAGGAAAGTATTGACTATTGTCGGTGCGGTGAACCACCAGATCGGGAATCCGAGATATATGGTGTCGTATTTCTCGAAATTTCCCACTCTGTTTTTAACTTCCGGGCGGGTGCTGCGGTCTTTCGATTTACGTGTGCCGCGAGCACTCTCGTTCCATCCGTCAAGATCCTCTTCGGTGTAGATGTTGACCGGCATTATTTCAAACAAATCGCCGCCGGTGAGGGATGCGATTTTCTCCGCTACTGCCTTTGTATGTCCCTGGGCAGAGAAATAAGCCACTAATATTTTCGGTTCCGTTGCCTTTCCCGAATCATTCTCTGACGAATTTTTTGGTGTGCAGGATGCGAAAGAGGCAAATGTCGTCAGCATGAGGACTGCCGAGATGATAAATTTGATTCCTGTTTTCATATTTCAGATGGTATTTTTACAAGTGCAAAATTAGATATTCTCCGTTTTTTGCGCTTACCACTATTATGGCGAAGCCTACCATCATTCAGGATGACGATGAAAATTAGACTTTTAATGCTTAAATTTGCAACATGAAAACAACAGAAACTATAAAACTTGATTCGATAGACGCCTATAACCGGCTGTACGGGCTTACTACATATCATCCGCTTGTGACAGTCATCGATTTGAAGAAAGCGACAAAACGCTTTGACAGGCTGAGAATGGATTATGGCGTCTATGCTCTATACCTGAAGAATAGTGTAACCTGCTCGCTGAAATACGGACGGGAATATTACGATTATCAGGAGGGTACCGTGGTTTGCTTTTCGCCGGGTCAGGTTATAGACGTTGACAGCACAGACGAACCGCTTGCTCCCGATGTGGCGGGCCTGATGTTTCATCCCGACCTGATATACGGTACGCCGCTTGCCGAAAAAATCGGCAGGTTCGGTTATTTCGGATATTCGCAGAAAGAAGCCCTGCATCTTTCGGATAAGGAGAAGGATATTTTTATGGACTGTCTCGAAAAAATCAGAGAGGAAACCGAACATCCTGTCGACACTCATTCCGCCGATCTGATATCGGCAAACATTCAGGTATTGCTTGAATATCTCAGCCGTTTCTACGACCGACAGTTCATAACCCGTCACAAAGCCAATTCATCGGTAGTAGCCAATTTTGAGAAGGAATTATCGGAATTTTATTCCGGTCGCACTGCATTGACGGAAATCCCGAAAGTATCCTACTTTGCGGAAAAAGCCAGTCTGACACCCGGTTATTTCGGCGACCTCATAAAACGGGAAACCGGAAGCACACCTCAGGAAATTATTTCATTGCGGATAATAGCCGAGGCAAAACGTCGTCTTGCAGCGACAGATAATGACATAAGCATTATCGCCTATGACCTTGGCTTCCAGTATCCGCAACATTTCACGCGACTGTTCAAGCGCGTCACCGGCAAAAGTCCGAGCACGTTTAGAAACGAATATCATTCCAATAATTGATAAAATATGACCCCACAGGAATATAACGCCTATATTGCGGAACACGGGACGGTAATCAACAACTCGGAAGAACACCTTTTCATGCACAGGGCTTCGCAGGATGCGATACGAATTACAACGGAAATAAACAGCATCTATCACACACCAGATGAATTGCGCGTGTTGCTGTCGGAACTTATCGGCTCCGAGATTGACAAAACTGTAGGTATCTTCCCGCCGATATATTCCGACTACGGCAAGAATCTCCACATCGGCAAGAACGTGTTTATCAACATGGGTTGTAAATTTCAGGATCAAGGAGGAATTTTTATCGGCAACGGTTCACTGATAGGCCACAACTGTGTCATGGCGACAATAAATCACGACCCAGACCCGGCAAAGCGCGGCTCAATGACATTCAAGCCAATACATATCGGCAAGGATGTATGGATCGGGGCTAATGTAACCATAACTCCGGGTGTGACAATAGGCGACGGCGCGATAGTAGCGGCCGGCGCAGTTGTGACAAAGGATGTGGAGCCGCGCACTGTTGTCGGTGGCATACCTGCAAAGTTCATCAAGAAAATCTAAACTCAAAAATATGAAACCATATATCATTTGCCACATGATGCAGTCGGTCGACGGACGCATAGCCTGCGACATGGTGGATAAAATAAGCGGTGACGAGTATTACACCGTTCTTGACGCTCTTGAATGTAATGCTTTCATCGAGGGCAAGCATTCATTTTAGATACATTACTACGGCTTTGATGATTTTATACCAAGATAATCAAAGCATAGATACGGAAAATTTCCATTTCGCATCCAAGTCTGACAAATACTACATTTCCATAGACACAAATGGGACGCTGAGATGGGAAGGTTGTGACAACAACGGACGAATCTGCATCGTAAGCGAGCAGGAGTCGCCTGAATAACTCGCTGGGTAAACAATTATCACACTCAAGAAATAGGCTGGAACGGGAGTGCGTTCCAGCCTATTTGGATTTCAAATTACAGCCGCTCATCAAATGTGCAAATCTGAAAGGGTTTGATTATTCTTTCGGAATTCAAGAAGCGTCCAATCTTAATTACGGAAGCAGCTTCTTGATATGACTTTGCTGATTGCGCGCTTAGGATGACTTATTTGGTGTCGTCGGTTTCAGGCGCTTTATCGATGAGATCCATAAACTGGTCGAGGCTGGGTGTGATGATGATCTCAGTGCGTCGGTTGCGGTCACGGCCTTCGGCTGTTGAGTTGTCGGCAACAGGATTGTATTCACCACGTCCGCCGGCAGTGAGGCGTGATGGATCGACGCCGAAGCGGTTTTGGAGCACCTGCACCACGGAAGAGGCACGAAGAGCAGACAGATCCCAGTTGTTGCGGATGTTGGGACGGGAGATGGGCACGTCGTCGGTATTGCCTTCAACGAGGACATCGTAATTGTTGTAGTCTTTGATGATCTTGGCGATTTTGCCAAGTATCTCCATTGCGCGGTCGCTCACTTCGTAGCTGCCGGAACGGAAAAGCATGTTGTCGGCTAAAGAAATGTAGACAACACCTTTAAGCACCTTGATGTCGACGTCGCGGAGATCGTCGCGCGAGAGCGAACGGGTGAGGTTGTTGGTGAGAACCATATTGAGCGAATCGCTCTTTGATTTGGCGTCGACGAGCTGTTTGATGTAACGGTTGGAGGCGTTGATCTCATCGACGAGTTTGGAAATGTTGACGCTGCCTTGCTGGTTTTGTTCAAGGCTTTGGGCGAGATTGCCCTGAAGAGCCTCATACTGGCTGCGGAGTGCCTGATTGTTGCGGCGCGCCTCTTCAAGAAGTGCCTCATAACTGCGATTGTTGGCACGACCTTCGGCAAGAGCCACCTGCGCGGCATTGTAGTCGGAGGATAGAGTGTCGTATCGCGTCTGCAATTCA
>CAJJOX010000096.1 GCA_905193485.1 uncultured Porphyromonadaceae bacterium
TGTGCGGTGTCCGGATTGTGGCGCGGGAGCATCAGAGGAGCATGGGCGCGAGATAGCGTGCCATCAGCCATCCGCCGGCAATGAGCCAGATAAACAGGATGAATGCGAGGATAAACGGCTTGGCGCCGGCCTTTTTGAATTTATCTATGCTCGTTTCGGCACCGAGAGCCACCATGGCCATGGTGAGGAGGAATGTGTCGATGTACTCGATGACGGCGATGACCGAAGGCGGCAGCAGGTCGAGCGAGTTGAACATGATGACGCCGAGAAAACCGAGAGCAAACCAGGGTATGGCGACTTTGCCCCGCTGTCCGGCGGCGGCGCTTTCGGAGCGGCGTGCTTTGACTGCCACCCAGTAGCCGAGCGAGAAGAGCACGGGGATGAGCAGCATCACGCGGATCATCTTGACAATGATGGCCGTGTTGGCCACTTCCGATCCCATGGCGTTGCCTGCTCCGACGGCGTGAGCCACCTCATGCAGCGTGGCGCCGGAGAATATGCCCATTTCCTGGGGCGTGAGTCCGAGGATGCCCGAGCGGTAGGCTATGGGGTAGAGAAACATGGCGAGGGTGCCGAAGATCACGACGGTGGCTACGGCTACGGCCGTTTTGTAGGGCTTGGTCTGTATGGTCGATTCGGCACCGAGCACTGCGGCCGCGCCGCATATTCCGCTGCCGACGGAGGTGAGGAGCGCTATGTCGCGGTCCATCTTGAGCAAGCGCCCGATGGCAACGCCTCCGAGTATGGTGACGGTGACTACAACGATGTCGATGATGATGCCCGCGGCGCCTACGGCTGCTATATCCTGAAAAGTGAGGCGGAAGCCGTAGAGAATGATGCCTAAGCGCAGCAGACGCTTGGAACAGAACTGGATGCCGGGCACCCAGGTTTCGGGGAGGTTGTTGCGCAGGCTGTTGGCGTAGAGCATGCCGAGAACGATGCCGATGATCATCGGACTGATTGAAAGATCGGTGAAAAATTTTATCTGGCCGATGTAGAATGCGGCGCATGAAAAGAGGGCTATGAGAAGCACGCCGTGGAGCATGCTGCTGCGTTTTTCCGTGAACATAGTGGGGATACTGATTTATTGGTTGTGAATTGAATCGGATTGTTTCTCGCCGCCGGGGCTGCCGTGGACATCGTCGGGCCATGGAAGCGGTGTGCCGTCAAGGCGTGCGGGACGTTGTGCGTCGGCCCGGCGTAGATAGTCGGCCAACTCCCGGCTGAGGGCGTCGACGATCTCCGGACGACTCATGGAGAGGTCGGTCGTTTCGCCGATGTCGTCGGCAATGTTGTAGAGCTCTTTCGAGCCGTCGGTCCAGTGATAGATCATTTTGTAGTCGCCATGGCGTATGGCGCTCGTCGCACCGATGCCGAGGCGGCGCTTTGTGGCGCTGTCGATCATGTTGGTCCAGTTGTTGGGGGTGTGCCAGACAAGCGGGCGGTCGGGCAATGCTTTGCCGTGCAGGAGGGGTACGAAGCTGATGCCGTCGACGTGCTGCACTGTCGCCGTGTCGGTGGCGCCGGCCATTTCGAGTATGGACGGGAAGAAATCTTCGATGATCACTTGTGCGGAGCATTGCGATGCGCTGTCGGTGACTCCCGGCCAGCTGACAATCATGGGCTCGCGCACACCTCCTTCGTAGGCTGACCCTTTTCCGCTGCGCAACGGAAAGTTGTGGCGTTTGCCGATGCCGTCGGGGAGTGCTCCACGCGCATAGAAATCGAGACCGCCGTTGTCGCTCATGAATATGATGACGGTGTTGTCGGCCAGTCCCGTAGAGTCGAGATAGTCCATGACGTCGCCGAGGCTTTTGTCCATGCCCTCGACGAGGGCGGCATAGCGGCGCTCTTCTTCGTCGAGGCCGGAATAGTGTGGCGTGAAGCGGTCGTCGGCGTCGAAAGGCACATGCACGGCATAATGGGCGAGATAGAGGAAGAAGGGGTGTCCGGACGCGCGGATGCTGTCGGCGGCACGGATGGCTTCCAGGGTGAGTGCTTCGGTGAGAAATGTGTCGGTGTCCCAGTAGCGCTGGAGATCGGGGATGGCGTAGCTGCTTATGGGCGTGCCGTCGGGACGGTGACCGTAGCGGTTGCGTCCGAGATAGCCGCCTTGTGGCGGACCTCCGGCGGCTGTGCCGGCGATGCTGATGTCAAAGCCGATATTGTGGGGGTCGGCCGCCGGAGTGTCGAAAGCGCCGTAATGAGCTTTGCCCACGTGGATGGTCGTGTAGCCGGCGCGGCGCAGCAGTTCGGGCAGTGGCGTGCAATAGGCGGAGAAGGGTATTGTGTCGACGGGCTGGATGCCGTTGACGTTCCATGCCGGAAGCAGAATCGAGTCGGCGGGGTCGTCGGTGGATGTGTCGCGGTCTTTGGTCCAGTTGGTCACGCGATGGCGCGCCTGATTCATGCCGGTCATGAAACTGCAGCGCGATGGCGACGATATGGCGCAGGCGTAGGCCGAAGTGAATTTCATGCCGCGGGCGGCGAGGCGCTCCATGTTGGGAGTGCGGTATCGGGCGTTGAGCGGGGTCGGTTCGGAGAAAAACGGGAGCGAAGTGTCCTGCCAGCCCATGTCGTCGACCATGAAAAGGACTATGTTTGGCGGGACGTTGGCGGCCGGTGTCTGAGCTGCGGCGGTGACAGCTGCGGCGATGTATGGGAGAACGATGCTGCTTTTCATGGCGGTGGAAGTTGTGTCGTGTCGTTTGTGTTGTCGGGTCACACTCCGAGGTAGGCGAAAGTGTCGCCGCGGCCGGGATCGCCCGTGTCGAGCCCGAGGCGCAGCCAGTGAGAGCGTTGTTGGGATGTGCCGTGGTTGAATGTTTCGGGCACGGCGTATCCTCGGGCTTTCTGCTGGAGATAGTCGTCGCCGATTTTTTGTGCGGCGTCGAGAGCTTCGTCGATGTCGCCCGGTTCGAGCGAGCCAAACATGCGGTTGTCATGGCAGGCCCATACGCCGGCGTGGAGGGCGGCCGGCGGCTCGAGCGCCACGCTGAGCCGGTTGGCTTCGGTCTGGCTCAGCCGCTGCATGCGTTGGTGCGTTTTCTCGAGGGTGCCGAGAAGATGCTGCACGTGGTGGCCTACTTCATGGGCTATGACGTAGGCGTAGGCAAAGTCGCCGTCGGCGCCAAGCGTCTTGCGCATGTCGCGGAAAAACGAGAGATCGATATAGACCGATTCGTCGGCCGAACAATAGAACGGTCCGATCGAGGCGTCGGCATTTCCGCATCCGCTAGTTGTCGATCCGGTGTAAAGCACCAGTTTCGGCGGTTCGTATTCAAGGCCGTTCTTACGGAATATCTCCGTCCAGACATCTTCTGTGCCGGCGAATATCTGTTTCGAGAAGTCGGCGAGTGCCTCTTCTTCGGCCGAGGGGGTGTAGGATTGCTGCGACGTGAGTCCGTCGGCGTTTCCGGAGAGTTGCGACAGTATGTTGCCGATGTCGCCGCCGAAGAAGGCTGCGGCGATGGCGATGAGCACGCCGATGATGCCTCCGCCCAGAAGACGGCCGCGCGAACCGCCTTGGCCGCGCCGGTCGTCGATGTTGGTGCTTTTGCGTCGTCCGTCAAGTCTCATAAGTGTGGATGGTGTTGAATGGTCACTAATTATAGACAGATAGGAGGGCCGATAGGTTCAGTTTCAGAGGTCGACGTGTGTCACATCGACCGGTTCGTCGAGAAAAATTGCGGCGAGTGATGAGAACGAATCGGGGTTTTCGGTTGTGAGGTAGGTGCATGCGGCTCCGCGGGAACAGCGGCTCTCCATTTCGGGATGCCGGCGAAGGTAGTCGGCAAGACTTTCGGCCACGATCTCTCCCTGACATACGACGCGGGCCTGTGGAGGCACGGCGGCGCGGATCTTGTCGTAAAGGATCGGGAAGTGGGTACAGGCGAGGAGCACGGTGTCGATGTCGGAGCGTCGGGCAAAGAGGCTGTCGACATATTTGCGCACGAAATAGTCGGCGCCCGGGCTGTCGGCTTCGTGGTTCTCTACGATGGGCACCCACATGGGGCATGCCTGCGATGTGGTGGTGAACGAGGGATAGAGCTTGGCGATCTCCATGTCGTAGCTTTGTGAGCGTACGGTGCCGAGTGTGCCGAGCACACCGATGTTGCCGGACGCACTCAGCTCGCCGAGGCGTTCGACAGTGGGCCGGATGACTCCGAGCACACGCCGCGAAGGGTCGATAGCCGGCAGGTCGTGCTGCTGTATGCTGCGCAGGGCTTTGGCCGATGCCGTGTTGCAGGCCAGAATCACCAGCCGGCATCCCCGGTCGAAAAGGTAGCGCACGGCCTCGAGCGTGAAACGATAGACTACGTCGAACGATCGCGGCCCGTAGGGTGCGCGTGCGTTGTCGCCCAGATATATGTAGTCGTATTCCGGCAGCCTGCGGCGTATTTCCTTGAGAATTGTCAGACCTCCGTAGCCGGAATCGAAAACACCGATGGGACCGGAATCGGAATGCATTTGGTTCATGTTGTCGGCAAGGCACCGTTGTGTTTCGGTGTGCGACAGCAAATTTACGAAAAAGTATAATAAAACCCAACGTAGTGATCACTGACTTTGCGACGGCAGCGCCGGTTAAGGTGCAGACAACCGGCCGGTGAACACGCTGAGTCGGCATGGACCCCGCTTTTGTCCGGAAATAATAAAAAATACGGTGCCGCAGAATCAGGCGTTCTGCGGCACCGCGATTATATCTGTCGGGCAATGCTTTTATTCGGAGAGGTCTTCCACGGGGAGGGCGCCGTTGAATGAGCCGCTGACGGTGTGTCCGTAGCCGTCGGCCATGGTGAATGTAATGGCATATGTGCCGTCGCCGTTGTTGGTGACTTTGGCGGTGCCTGTCTGCATCGATGCCTCGAGTCCGTCGGCGGTGCAGAAATACCATGAACCGAAGAATCCGCCGAGCGATTCCTCATATACGCCGCTGAGCGCTGAGCCTACAGGATAGTCGTCGGCTTCCATGGCGTCGATGAGGGTGTATGTGCCGGAGGGTATGCCTGTGGTGCTGCCCGGAGTTACGTTGAGGCCAAGCCATATGCTGGGAGCATTGCCGAAATTTTCGTCAAGGTCGTAGTCGGCGCCGGCGAGCACGACCATGTAGAGGTCGGAGGTTTCGGTGAATGTCTGGCCGAAGTACATCGCCACGCCTTGTGTGAGATCGCTTACGGTGACGTTCTGCGTGAGATTGCTCATGTTGCCTTCGCCGGTGCGGTTTATTATCGACAGGGAGCCTACGTAGCGGAAGGTATAGGTCGATTGGTCGTCGAGGGTGAGGTTGCCTTCGATAGCCGTAATGCCGTCGGCAGATGTGACGGTGAGGGAGCCGCCTGTGATGAGATAGTCGGCGGAGGCGGAGTTGGTGTATTTGACAACGTAAGAGTCTTCTTCATCGATATTGATGGTGTATTCGGCATGAGATCCGTCGGTGTCGGCGGTGTAGGTGCCGTCGGCGAGGGTGGCGAAGTCTGGGTTGGCGGCAAGAACGGTGTTGAAATCGAGGCAAACGATATCGCCGGTGCCGGTGTAGTCTTCGTCCATGTCGTCCCAGCGGAGTGAGGTGGAGATAAAATTGATGAACAGGTTGCCGGTGCCCGCGTCGTAGAAGTCGCCTTTGTAGTATCCTTCGGCTGTGATGTCGGTGGTGAGCCCGGGCTCAACAGGGTCGATGACGGGATCGATGACCGTATCGTCATCATCGCAGGCGGTGAATCCGAAGAGGGTCGAAGCGCAAAGTGTCAGTTGGAAAAGTGTTTTCAGTTGCATTTTGATTCTTGTTTTATAATTTGGTGTTTCGTTGTGGGTGCAAAGATACTAAATATGGTTGACATTTGCACGATAAACGGCACATTTCCCGAAGGAATATGTGCCGTGAAAATGCGTGGCGGCTGCGGAGCCGCGGTCAATCCGTTGAAAGGGAGTGATGTCAGAATGTGTTTGCGGCAGTGAGTTTGTCGATGACAAGCTGGTTGACGTCGATGACGTCGCTGCGCATGTAGGCGGGGGCTTCGGAGTTGAATATGATGACGAAGCCGCCTTCCTCACCCACCTGACGGAGTGCTGTTTCGACTCGGTTGCGTATGGGCGCCATCAGGTTATTTTCCTGTTGCTCAAGATCCTGTGTTGCTGTCTGGCGGAAAGAGGTGATTTTCTGGTCGAGTTCCTGAAGCTCCTGAACGCGGCGTTTCACGATTTCTTCGGGCGTGGAAGCGGGTAGTTGCTGGAGCTCGGTGTATTTCTTTTCCATTTCCTGTTTCAGGATGGAGAATTCGGCTTCGTATTTTGCGCTGGCAGCGTCGAGAGCCACCTGCGCGTCGGCTGTTTCAGGGAGCGAATTGATGATCTGTTCGGTGTTGACGACGCCGAATTTCTGAGCCAATGCTGTCATTGGAAGCGCGATGAGAACGGCTAAGAGAAGTCTTTTTATCATTTGCGATAGATGTGATGAATGGGTGATGATGTGATGCAAAATTAGTTGTTTTATTCGGATTATCCTAATTTCAGATCTGTTTCAGCGGCCATTCGCGATTACGTGCGTGGTGATCGTCGCGGCTGCGATGAAATTTGCGTTGTGTGGAAACGAGAAGCGGTGTGCCGCCGTGGAGAGGGCACACCGCTTTGCAATGTGTTGTGAACGGATCGCCGTTATTTGAGTTTTGCCTTTACGGCGCTTGTGAGATCCACAGCGTCGGCTCCGGTGTAGATGGGCACGTTTGACTCGAAGATCATGGTGTAGTTGCCTTCCTTGCCAACGCTCTGGATGGCGGTCATGATTTTCTGCTGGATGGGAGCGAAGAGCTGTTCCTGCTGACGCTGGAGATCCTGCTGGGCTGTCTGACGGAACTGCTGGATTTTCTGGTCGAGCTCCTGAAGTTCCTGAGTGCGGCGCTGTTTGATGGCTTCGGGAGTAGCGGCGTCCATTTCCTGGAATTCCTTGAGCTTCTTTTCAAATTCCTGCTGGAGATTCTTGCCTTCAGCGTCGTATTTCTGGGCAGAAGCCTCGAGCTGAGTCTGCATTTCTTTGATTTCGGGGAGTTCCTGCATGAGAGCCTGTGTGTCCACATAACCGAATTTCTGGGCGAAAGCCATTGTGGGAAGGGCAATCATGATTGAGAGCAAAAGTTTTTTGATCATGTCTGTAATAATGTATTGTTGTATTGTTATTTGATAGCTTGGTCGGTCGGCCGTCACGATGTGTCATGGCCGGGTGCAAAGATAGTGCTTTAATTTTTAATAACCCAATTTGGCGAGCACTTCGTTGCTGACGTCGATGCGTGGCGATGCGAATATTATGTCGGCAGATGAGGCCCGGTCGAATATGCACATGTAGCCTCGCTCTTCGCTCACTTTCTTGATGGCGTTGTAGACCTCTTCCTGAATTGGTTTCATGAGCGACTGGCGTTTTTTGTAAAGCTCGCCTTCGGGACCGAAATATTTGTTGCGGAGCTCGGCGGCTTCTTTTTCTTTGGCTACGATCTCTTCTTCGGCTTTCTTTTTCTGTTCGTCGGTGAGGAAGGGCATCTGCGATTTGTAGTTGTTGTACATGGTTTCGGCTTCACGCGAAACGTTTTCAACTTCTTTCTGCCATCGTTGCGAGAGCTGTTCGAGCTGATTGTTGGCCACTTCGTAAGAGGCCATTTTGCCGAGGATGTATTCCATGTCGACGAGCGCGAATTTCTGAGCGCTCGCGGCGAATGAGCATGCGATTGCGGCAATTGCGATTAGAAGCGTTTTCTTGAGGTTCATGGTTGTGTGGATTGTCGTTATTTTACGGTATGACAATTATAATGATGAAAAGTTTATGGGATGAGGGCTTAAATAATGTTATCGGGGCGTGAGTACATGATTAGAATTCCTGACCGAGGATGAAGTGGAAGTGGCTTCCGCCGCGCTGTCCGAACACTTTGTCGAAACCATATGCCCAGTCGATGCCCATCATGCCCACCATGGGGAGGAAAATGCGCAGGCCGGCGCCGGCGGCGCGGTCGAGGGCG
>CAJJOX010000097.1 GCA_905193485.1 uncultured Porphyromonadaceae bacterium
TCTATTAAGCGGCAGCTGCCCCCGCTCCCCAAAGGTAAACCGGCAGCAAGAGTCCATTGACATTTTTCGCAAATCACGACACGGCAAAAAAAGAAACTGCGCCGTAATTGTTCATTACGACACAGCTTCTTGTTTTTCTGATGGTTTTGTGACTGTCGGGACGGATTAGATAGCGTCGTCCTCAACGGTTTCAAGCGCGTCGGCCGTTGCCGCGGGCTGATCATTGGTGGCGGCTTCGAGTTTCTTCATGATTGAGAAGATGAAAGCGGCTGAAATGAGGCAGAGCGCGATCAGTATGGTCCACAGCAGGCTGACATCGATCTTGTCCCAGAGCATTGCCGGGATAGCAGTGAGGAAGTTGCCTATGGCTGTGGCGCCGAACCAGCAACCCATCATTGCGCCTTTATATTTTGGGGGAGCCACTTTTGATACGAATGAGATGCCCATGGGCGAGAGGAGCAATTCGGCGAACGTGAGCACAAGGTAGGTGCCCATGAGCCAGTTGGGGCTTACGAGGGTGGAGCCTTGTCCTTCGGAGGGCGCCACACCGAGGCCGATTGATCCGAGTGCCATTACTAAGAAGCCGAGGCCGGCAACGAGCATGCCATAACCGATCTTGCGCGGAGCCGAGGGGTCTTTCTGCTTTTTGGCGAGCCATGAGAAGATGGCTACTGAGAATGGCGTGAGGGCTACGACATAGAAGGGATTGAATTGCTGATAGATCTGTGGCTGGATGTTGCTGACGGGATCTTCGGTGAAGTGATAGAAGAGGTAGAGTCCCACGCATGCGGCGACAAGCACGAGAGCCGAGATAAGGCGCGATGCCGTCTTTTTGCTCTGGATGAGGCTGAAAGTGGCATAGATGGCAACGACGATTGTGGCCAATGCCCACACATTGAATGCGATGCGCGTCCATCCGCCACATTCGGGCCGGGTGAACACTTCTGCGAATTTTGTGAGTGTCAAGCCATTTTGGTGGAATACCATCCAGAAGAAAATCACCACGGTGAATACGAGCAGAAGCGCTGTGATGCGGCTTTTGGTCTGGGCTTTGGTAAGCTCGGGAGCGTGCGATGAGGTTGCCGATGCGGCGGCTTTGCTGTCGGAGGTGCCGTTGTAGGTCCTGCGACCGATTTTATAGATGAGGAATGAGATGATCATTGAACCGCATGCCACGGCGAATGCATAGCTGTAGCCGGTCGAGATGGTCGCCATATAAGTCTTGCACCATGTGAGCATGTCGGCTGGATTGCCGGCGAAGCTGATAAGTCCGGCAAGTTTGTCGGGCTCGATGGTGTCACCGGCTATAAAGCTGTTGCAGAGGCCGGGAATGGCGGGATCGTAGACGAGATCCTTGGCTGAAAGAGCGACGCGGCAGAGCGATTCGGTGACCGACGGGGCAAACATGGCTCCGATGTTGATGGCCATGTAGAAGAGCGAGAAAGCTACATCGCGTTTTGAGCTATAGCGCGGATTGTCGTATAGGTCGCCGACCATCACCTGCAGGTTTCCTTTAAAAAGACCGGTGCCGCATGAAATCAGCAGCAACGCCAGAAGCATGATGTAGAATGCGGGTGAGGCAAAGGCCGATCCTTCCGGCATTGAGGTGGGGATGGCCATCACCAGATATCCCAGAAACATCACGATGATGCCGAGGGTGACTGTTTTCTGGAAGTTCCATTTGTCGGCGATGACGCCGCCCACCATGGGCATGAAATAGACCAAGGCGAGAAATGTTGAATAAATGATGCCGGCTGTCGCTGTCGAGAGGGCGAATTTGGCCTGGAGGAACAATAGCAGAATGGCCAGCATTGTGTAGTAGCCGAAGCGTTCGCCGGTGTTGGCGAGCGCGAGCACATACAATCCTTTGGGTTGATTTTTAAACATGATATTGATAGTTGGATTATTGATTGCTGTGAAGATCGTCGCGGGTCTTGAATGCGAGGGCGTAGAGGCGCATCTGTTTTATCATTGCGAGAAGACCGTTGGAGCGGGTGGGCGAGAGGTTCTCGGCGAGCCCTATGCGGTCGATGAAATAGAGGTCGGCGTGGAGGATATCGTCGGGTGTCTGGTCGTTGAGCACCCTGATAAGCAGGGCGATGATGCCTTTCACGATGATGGCGTCGGAGTCGGCGGTGTAGAACACGCGGCCGTCACGCTCTTCAGCATTGAGCCACACGCGGCTCTGGCACCCTTCGATGAGGTGCTCGGGCGTTTTATACTTTGGATCGATGGCCGGAAGCGAGTTGCCGAGATCGATGATCATGGCGTAGCGGTCCATCCAGTCGTCTGTTTCCGAGAATTCGTCGATTATTTCGTCTTGTATCTGGTCGATTGTCATGTCTGATGGATGTTTATTTGGCAAATATACGAAAGAATATCCGATGAAAAAAATGGCGGATGCCGGACGCACGCCAAATCGTGTTGGCAAAGCCGATATTTAGGCCCGGTTTACCGTGTGGTGGCGGCAATAAGGCCTGTCATTGCGCCCGTTCGGTGTAGATGACGCGCATCAGTGTGCGGCCCACGTCGCCGAGGGTGGTCTTGTCGATGTTTTCGATGGTGTCGTCGGTGGTGTGCCATGTCGGAGGGAAAGAGCCGGTAACGCTGTTGGCGCATTCGATGATGTCGATGCACGGGATGCCGGCGCCGCTGATGAAGATATGGTCGTCGGTCACGGCGCCGTGCTGTTCGTCGACAAATCGGCTGATGCCTTCGGCGCGGGCCGCCTGCCAGACTTTATTGTTGACGACCGGAGCCACTGACTCAGAGAAATATTCGCGGTAGAAGTTGGCTCCACGGCCTCCCACCATGTCGAGAAGGATGCCGAAAGCCGGGCGCTCCCGGGCGCTGCTGTAGGGAGAGTGCGCGGCCCAGTATTGTGCCCCGAGAGCCCATGATGTCTCGCCTGTCGCCTCTTCGTCGTGCGAGCCATAGTCTTCGACGTCGGTCAGCAACACGTCGACGCCTGTTTCCGGCTTTTGCAGTTGCAGGTTGCGTGCTATCTCCAGTATTACGGCCACGCCGCTGGCTCCGTCGTTGGCTCCGTCGATAGGGGTGTGCCGCAGTGTCTCATCTTTGTCTTCGTCGGCCCATGGACGCGTGTCGTAATGTGCGGCGAGCAGGATGCGGCGTGGCGCGCCGGTGTTGAAACGTGCCATGATGTTGGCCATTGGAAGGCGTGTGCCGTCAAACGCTGTCACTGTGGCTTCCTGCACCATCACCGTGTCGGCGCCAAGGTCGGCAAGCTTGCCGGTGAGATATTCGCGGCATTTCCGGTGTGCGTCGGTGCCAGGTACGCGAGGCCCGAAAGCTACCTGATGAGCAGTGAAAGCAAAAGCGCTGTCGGCGTTGAATGCAGGCCACGAGGGCGTCTCGGCAGCCTCAGGCTGCGCGGCTGCTTCGGCAGTCTTGTCAGCCGCCCCCGACGAACATGCCATCAGCATTATGGCCGGTAGAACTATGGTTGTTAATTTCATCTTGTGGTATTATAAATAGCACCACAAAGTTAAATGTTGCCGCGCACTTCTGCAACTGATCTAAGCCTGCAGTATGATTTTAGCTTGTTATTTGACTATTGTATTGAAAATTTCATTTGCTTGCGATCACCGCTGCGAGTAGAATATGAAATAATATATAGCCCTTTAGGTAGATCACTGATGGCGATAGACTCATTTGTGTGGATTGCGCCTTTCTTAACGATTGAGAAACCCTGAGAATTTAAATCAGCTTTGTTTATCTCAAAATTTATAATAAAATCAGACGCTCTTAGTGTTTTTGTGGGCATTGCTTTCAATCCTTCAGAAGTCATTTTGAGATCAACTTCTTCCACATAAGGCTCAAGGGGAGGCAGTTCAAATGACTCACTCCGTGTGCTTCCATTTTTGTTATATGCTATGATTGTAAACTGAGAATAAAATTCTTTATCCACGGTCGCTGTAAAATAACCTTTTTTAAAGTCTGAAACTTCAAATCTGATGGGAAGCCTGTCACCTTCATTAAGTTGCTCTACGACAATTCTGTCTGTTCCCTCAAGATTCTTGATGCCTATGTTCACTTGTCGGAGATAATCGTCATAGTCAGAAAGTGCTAATGGAGATTCTGATGCGGTTGATAACCCGGAATATGCCATTTCTATTTTTTGAGGTAAACAGTCAACGACATAGAACCTTGCTCTTGAATAGCTATAATATTGTCCTAAATAGCTTCCTGTGAAAATGCCATTTATTCGGCATCTAAGATATCCATCTGCTGTACGAGCATATTGGTCTAATGGGTAGTTATAATTGAAATCTGAAGTATTAATTTGCAGAATCATTAAATCCATGGGGACCTTATACACAATATCCCATGTTCCATCTTTTTTAAGAATACCAACAGTAAGAAATTGATATTTGCGGTATATTTGATCTAATGTATATTCAGGATTGTAAGCAAAGTGATATTTCCACAGATAATTCGTATAATCGAAAGAATAAGAATCAGTATCTGATGTTTCAAGACGAGGCATAATCTGAAAATTTGTAGCTGTTAGATTGGTAGTGTAAGGAGAAATACTGAGGTCACTGACCGGGATGTCTGTGTCACCATATGCAACGAGGTTTTCTGTCGAACCGGTAGTTGAGCATCCCCCCGTTGGCCCTATAGAAACAGTTTCTGCAACTTCCCAACCGAGACCCCATTTAAAAAGGCTGGCGATGTCGGGAGTGGAGACATCTCGAATTACCGTACCTTTTCCAAATTCGTACGATAAAAGTTCTGTCAGAGGGACATCAGGGTTGCTTATGAAAGTATTCAAGGATACTCCCGGAATCCATTGATTGGGCGCGTACAATCTTAGGTTATATCCGTTTAGATAAGGAATATATACCGGGATTGAGCCTTGTGTGGCTAAAGAATAAATGCTGTCTGGCTTAGAATTGAGATAGCTTCTTACTCTTTCTTCAAAACGAGTAGGATATTCATTGACATAGATTATATTGTTGTTCCTTGCAGCAATATTACAATATAATCCAAATCCTCGAGCTAAATCCCTAAGTACGACTGAGACGAAATCATATTTATCTGTCGGAGTAGGATCTAAAGAATATGAAAATTCGTTCAGCAACTGGTCGTTGTAGGTGATAACGATATCCGGGGCCTCAAAAAACGTAGAGTCCGGTATGTCATTTATAAATTGAGTGTTTCCTGTCCTGAAGTGGTATTCTTGGAGAACTACTCCTTTTATCTGGCTTCCTAAAGATAGAAACTCTTCATTTAGATAGCAGTGTTCCATATGGTATTCTCGAGGATTGACAACTGATAATGGCTTTGCCCCTGATGAAGCTCGTATTCTTCCGATTTTCACTGTGACATTTATTGGAAGTGATGGAGGTAATGCTTCTTCCCAAATTTTACATGCATATTCAAATGCTCCTTTCATTTCATTTGACCAAGCCCCTTCATATGTGATATTTATAATAGTGCCTCCGTTTATTTCGCGTACAACTGGAAGCCCGTAGTATTTTGTTATGGTGCTGTCCGCAGCATAATTGATGATTTCTGTTTCAGTTTGGGCTAATGATGTTAAACTTAGCATTATAAAAAAATGATGCTATGACATTTTTTAACGATTTCATATCTTATTTTTAATGAATTTCAAAGATTTTCTGCCATTTGAAGTTGTTTCTATAGTTAGAATGTAACAACCCGGTATTAATGTGGAAATATCAATAATGGAATTATTGGCAGCGTATGGTCTTATTTGTCCGTTTAGATTGGTAATGTATACCTTAGAGATATCATTGAGACTACCTTCCAGATGGATTTGGTCGCCGCATATATTGATTATATAGTCGTCCGGTTTGACTGTTTCTATAGCTCCTGTACAATAATTATCAATCCGGTCTAAAATCCACTGTTCGGTTATGTAGTCCGTTGAAAAGAAGTAATCGCTATATGTGACTCCAAATTCATTGGATACCCTAAATTGGAATACCATTCCCCAGTCCATAGCCGGCGATTTTTTGAAAAAATGCCAAGCGCTATCACTCTCTGCTATTTTATTAACCTTAATGGAATTTAAAGGTCCTAAAAGAATATCTTCTTCAAAACTTTGAGCTTCCGCTCTATTCCAATATTGGTCTTTACCATATTGGAGGGTTATATAATCGGAATCATATCTGTCACAGGTAAATGTAACATTGAATTTTGTGGGACTCGTAAAAATGTCGAGCTCATAATCCCAAGTTATATCGGAAAAATAGGCGTCTATTATTTGGGGGGTGGAGGGCAAAACATTTATTTTGAATAAAGTTATGTATGGCCGTCCTGTTGCTCCAATGGCTATTATTCTCCCAGTATAATAGTTGGAACTATCCGCAGGGAAGCATGTCGGTGAAAAACCAGAGGAATATTTGCAGATTGAATCTACATTTAGCTCTATGCTGTTTTCATAATTCGTGCTTTTATATACTTGTATTTCACAGAAAGATTGCCCATGGTCAATTTTTCCGTCCATCATAACGATCCACTCGGCTTTGTCGTAAGGTGAATCCAGTGAAATAATTGCGGTTTCATTCTTTAATAATGCTCTGCTGAAATCCACCTCAGTCCCATCTCCCAAAAGCATTTTATTTGAGATTCTGACGCCATGAGCCGATCCACTACAGAGTATGAAAATGAAGAGGGTAATAAAATGCAACGAATTTTTTCTCATAATCTGCAATATTTTATTGTTTTGACTAATTTACCATTGGAATAGCAAACAACTATAAAAATGCCACTTGGAAGAGATTCAAGTTCCTGCATCGAATTTAAAGTTGTGATGCTATTTCCATTGATGTCGAATATTGCGACTGAATTAATATCTTTTTGATGCTCAAAGTCGTTGATATTACGGATGCTATTTAATTCCGGTAAGGAATTAGAAGAATCAAAAGGTTCAAATTCTAAAGTATAATATTCCTCGCCATAAGAATTTTCTACAGAAACATCTACCCAGGTGTAATATCCATTATATATGTGTGGGATATTGACGTGTGCAATAAATGGTTCATAAACAATCTTAGTCAGAGTTCCAACAACATACTCTTGTTCTAATCCGATGATTATTTTGTCAGCACCTGCATAGTCAACTGTAAAAGAAACGTTATAGAAGTCGTTTGATGTGCTTTCTTTTTGTATATTGTAAACGTTTAATATGCGGGGCTTTAATTCAAGAGATACACGATAAGTTAACTCTTTATATTCATTATTGTCATAGAATGAGCATGAAATCTCACCGTATATGTCTCCATTTATGTTTATGGCATATTGCTCTTCGTTTTCAATTGCGGGAATTGTAAATTCATTGACCGAATTTGTCGAAATAATCTCTTTTAAGTTTCCGGACTTTTCAGGCAAATAGAAAGTCCAGGAGATGTCAGTCAGGTTATGATTGTCCGGATTATATAACCTAAACGTATGCGAATCATATGCCGATGTTATGCCAGTGTCATCTATCCCATCGCCTATTATCTTTATTTCAGATGATTCGAAATCCCATCCAATTGCTTTCAGTACATCGATAGTCGTATTATCAATCTGAAACTTTCTCTCGCCAATAGCAGTGCCATAATACATGAGAGAATTTGAATCAGTGAAAAATTGTAGACTTTTACCGAATTCAAATGTGGCAGGAGCATATAGTTTATAAGTTTCTGATGGTTCTTTAACAAAGATGAAAGTATTTTCATCGGGTTGTGAAAATGCCGCTAAAGCCACATTGTTTCGCGATGCTGAGCCGATTGCTATGTCTGAAAGTCGTTTGTTATTTGTGTTGAAAACTAGCATGTCAAAAGGTGAATGAAGGTCGTTGGAGAAACCAATGATTTTATTCCCCCTGACAATTTTCTGTGTGGCGGGTGAAACAAACCCCCAGCTAATTTTTCTTCCCTCTCGGGGTT
>CAJJOX010000098.1 GCA_905193485.1 uncultured Porphyromonadaceae bacterium
TGTAGGTGGCTGCCTGAAACAGTGATTCGTTGATCGATTTATAGGCGTCCTGGAGTTCGACATATTTTCCGACGAGGCCTATTGTCACGGTTTCCGTAGCCGAATGCATTTTGTCGACAAACTGCATCCATGCGGTCATGTCGGGTTCGCCGTGTGGTGTCACGTTCATTTTCCGGAGCACGATTTCGTCAAGGTGTTGTTCGTGCATGCCTATGGGCACTTCATATATCGACGGGCGGTCGATGCTCTGGACCACGGCGTCGGGAGCCACGTTGCAGAACCGTGCTATCTTGCGTCGCATGTCGGCGGGTATGTCGTGCTCGGTGCGCAACACGAGTATGTCGGGCTGTATGCCTTCTTCCTGAAGCTGTTTTACGGAATGTTGCGTGGGCTTTGTTTTCAGCTCCTTGGCCGCGTGGAGAAACGGCACATAGGTGAGGTGTACGCAAAGGCTGTTTTCTTCGAGCTCCCACCGCAGCTGACGCACTGCTTCGATGAATGGAAGAGATTCGATGTCACCCACAACCCCGCCGATCTCAGTGATGACAAAGTCGAAATGTCCCGTGTTGCCAAGCAACTTCACGTTGCGCTTGATTTCGTCGGTGACGTGCGGGATGATCTGGACGGTCTTGCCAAGATAATCGCCTCTGCGCTCCTTGTCAATGACGCTTTGGAAAATGCGTCCGCTGGTGACGTTGTTGGCGCGTGTGGTTTCAACATTGGTGAAACGCTCGTAATGTCCGAGGTCGAGGTCGGCTTCATGACCGTCGACGGTCACGTAACATTCACCGTGTTCATAGGGGTTGAGCGTGCCCGGATCAATGTTGATGTAAGGGTCGAATTTCTGGATAGTCACGCGATATCCGCGTGCTTTGAGCAGACAGGCCAGAGAGGCAGCAATGATGCCTTTGCCGAGGGAGGAAACAACGCCTCCGGTTACAAAAATATACTTGGTTTCCACGCTCTGTAACTATTAACGCGCAAAGGTACGAATTTTTTCGGAAAGCAAGCTTTTTTGACGCCCTATTTGCACTATTTGCAATTGTATGTTGATTCCGCAGGATAAGTGCTTCCACCGGATGTCGGTCGGTAGAGTGAGGCCGGTGATGGTGACGGGATGATAAAGTCGCGAGGCAACATTCGCGGATGCAGATTGTTTCTAATATAGATAAATATAAACAGAAGAAAATTGCGGAAATCATGAAAGGTTTTATGAAAATATGGATAGCCGTTGCCGTAGGTGCGTGCTGTATGACTGTAAGTTCGTGCGATGCCGTGTGGGGCGTAGACGCGACTCCTGACAATTATTATTACTACGGTGCAGGAATCGATAATGAATGGTATCCGTCGTTGCCCGGAGCACCTCTTCTGTCGCCGGTTTATTGGAACGGACAGTTATATCCGGGCGGGTTGCTCCCTCCCCCGACACGTCCCGGGCTGTCAGGACCGGTATATAACGGACCGAGCGGTAATGTGCGTCCGGGTGTGACACGGCCGATCCCATCCGTGCCGGTGACGCCTCCGGCCGCACAGCCACCGGTGCCTTCGACCCCCTCGGTGCCTACGGGCAATATGCGTCCCGGAATGCTCAACGGCAGCAATCCGGGCATTGCAATGCCTCCGGCCGGGACAGGCTATCGGGAAGGTCGTCATTGATAATCGTTAACAAGCGCCGATTCGTCGCCACAATCGGTTTTTCGGTATGATAAAATCAAAAAACGTTATTTGAGGCGTTAAACCTTTAAGCGTTATATCGGTCATTTAGTGTGAAGCCGCCCCGGTAGGCGACTTCATGTTTTTTCATCATATTATCCGATTTCAACAAAAATGATACGATCAACACTGCGATTCTGCTTTTTGATGGTTGCCCTGACACTATCGGCGGCCGCCGTCCGGGGCGGAGTGGTGAAAGGCTATGTAGGCGATACGGAAGGCGAGAGTCTTCCTCAGGCTACGGTTCGCCTTTTGTCTCCCAAAGATTCCTCCTTTGTCAAAGGTGTCAAAACCAATGACAACGGCCGTTTTACCATAGCCGATGTCAAATCAGGGAAGTATATTCTTGAAGCATCTTATCTGGGCTACAACAGCTCGTTTGCCGATATTTCAGTCGGATCGGGCACATTGCAGCTCGACCCAATCACACTCGGGGAGTCGTCAATCATGCTTGAGGGCGTCAGCGTCACCGGTGTGCGCACACAAGTGAAGGTGAGCGAGGATACGGTAGAGTTCAACGCCGGCTCATATAAGACACAGCCCAATGCCGTCGTAGAGGATCTTCTCAAACGGTTGCCCGGCGTCGAAGTCGGTTCCGACGGTTCGATCACGGCCAATGGCCAGACTGTGACCAAGATACTTATCGACGGCAAGGAGTTTTTCTCCGACGACCCCAAGGTGGCCTCAAAAAACCTGCCTGTCGATATGGTGGACAAACTGCAGGTGGTACAGCGCAAGAGCGATCTTGCACGCATGACCGGTGTTGACGACGGCGAGGAGGAAACAGTGATCAATCTCACTGTGAAGCCCGGCATGAAAAACGGCTATTTCGGTACGGCCGAGGGCGGTTATGGCACGGATCATCGCTATATGGGATCGTTTAATGTGAACCGATTCTGGAACGATAATCAACTTACTCTTCTGGGCAATTTCAACAATATCAACGAACTTGGTTTTACAGACAGCAACGGCAACCGGTTCCGTCGATTCGGAGGCAATAACGGTATCAACACGTCGCAGGCTCTGGGTGTTAACTTCAATGTGGGCCGGGGCGAGATTTTCCGCGTGGGCGGCGACATCCTTTGGTCGCATTCCGACCGCGATACCCGCCAGCGTCAGGATCGCCAATATCTGTTCACCGACTCCACATCGTGGAGCAACACCGGAAAATATACACGAGACAGGGGGCACAACATACGCGCAGATTTCCGCATACAATGGAAACCCGATTCGTTCAATACGTTTGAGCTACGGCCAAATTTCTCATACAACCGCAATCATTCGACCGGAATCGACTCGACCGTCAACCGTGCCGGCGATGCTCTTCGGTCGATGGTGAGCCGCACATTCAATGACAACGATTCGCGCGGTCATTCCTTTGAATTCGGTGTCAATGCGATTTTCAACCACAACTTCGCCAGCCGGCCGGGAAGATCGTTCTCTGTGCAGGCGCGTTATCGTCACAGCAATGTGCATGAAAACGAAATGTCATATTCGCTCAACCGTTTTTTCAACTTCAACGATTCTATAGACGTTTACGACCAATATACGTCCAGTCATACATGGAGCAACTACGCCCAGGGTCGTGTGACCTGGACGGAGCCTATCGGAGATCCACAGAAGGGCAACTATCTGACATTCGCCTACAGCGCCCAGTATCGTTGGAACAATAACGACAGGCTTGTCTATGATCATCCGCTGTTGCCTCCGGGAGCAGACGGGATTCCTGAGATCGATTATTCGGTGCTCTTGATGAACGATACTTTGAGCAACCGCTTCCGCAACGATTTTTTCAGTCAGGATATACGGGTGGGTTACCGCCATGTGTCGAAGCGTCACAATCTTGATGCGGGCATATCGCTTGTGCCGTCCAGCTCGAGCAGTGACAATCTGACACATCCCGAAAAGACCATCGACACACGATGGGTATGGAACGTGGCTCCATTCCTGCGTTATCGCATGCGTTTCAGCAAGCAGACCACTCTCAATGTCAACTACCGCGGACGTTCGTCACAGCCTTCGATGACGCAATTGCAACCGGTGGCCGACTATTCCGATCCCATGCGCATTGTGATCGGTAATCCCAACCTTGATCCGTCGTTCACCCATTATCTGCGTGTGCGTTTCCAGGACTTCAATCTCGAGCACCAGCGCTCGATTATGGTGATGTCAGATTTCGACATGACGCAGAATTCAATTGTGTCGCGCACATCATTCGACCGCGAAACAGGTTCGCAGACCACCACTTACGAAAATGTCAACGGTGTTTGGAGCGGACGCCTCATGGCGATGTTTTCACAGCCGCTGCGTAACAAATCGTGGCAGGTGGGCGCACACTCTTTCATTATGTACAACCAGCGTATAGGCTTCAACAACGGCAACCGCAACCGGAGCGGATCGCTCCTGTGGAATTTCATGCCCTCGATCGCATTCCGCCCCGACAATATCGAGCTTGAGCTGCGCCCGAGGTATTCGTTGCAATATACCACGAACTCCTTGCAGTCGGCCGGCAACATGACCGTCCATAACTATGGCGGAACTTTTTCGGCCTATTATTATACTCCGATCGGTGTGATTTTAAGCAGCGATCTCACCTATACGGCTACAAGCGGTTATTCGCAAGGCTACGACAAAAACGAATGGATGTGGAATGCCTCCATATCCTATCAGCTGTTGCGCGACCGTTCGCTCACGCTGTCAATGAAGGCCTATGATCTTCTGCAGCAGCGCAGCAATATATCGCGCAGTGTGACGGCCAACTATATCGACGATATCTCATACAATGACCTGACACGCTATTTCATGTTTACGGTCAGCTATAAGTTCAACACATTCGGAAAGGGCAACGAACCGGCCGACCGCAACGCATGGCATGGCCCGGGTGGCGGTCCGCCTCACGGCGGCGGTCGTCCTCCACGCATGTAAGCAAACACATAGAAGCCGGCGCTTGTAGACGAAATGAACAAGCGCCGGCTTTTCATTATGGCTGGCCGAGGTCTGCGGATCGGTTTCGCAGAAAAAAGCGAGGCGGTGTATTTGTTTTACATCGCCTCGCTGTAGGATTTAAATGACGGTTGTGTTGGGGTTAATCCTCCAGATCGTGTGGGATGGCCACAATCTTGAGGCCACAGCCGCGGATGAAATCGATGATTGATGACCGGATGACACCTTCGTCAATGTCGGCTTCGATGCGTTTGAGCGCATTGAACACCGAAGTGCCGCTTTGGTAGATGTGGCGGTAGGCTTTGGCGATATCGTCGATCTGGTCTTCGGTGAATCCGTGCTTGCGGAGCACGACAGCGTTGACGCCGAAGTAGGTGGCCGGGTTGTGAGCCATGATCACGAATGGCGGGACGTTGCCGGCTATACGGCAGCCGCCTTTGACGAGCACCCATTCTCCGATTGTGGCGTTTTCGTGGAGGATGACGCCTGACGACAGGATGACACATTCCGACACTTTCGCGTCGCCGGCTATCGTGACGCCGTTGCCGATCACGCTGCGGCCTTTGATGTCGGTGTCGTGGCCGATGTGGGTTTCGGCCATGATGAATGTGTCGTTGCCGATGTGTGTGCCTCCCTCGGGTCTGATGCCGCGGTTGATGATCACGTGTTCACGGATGACGTTGTTGTCGCCGATGAAGCAGTAGCTTTTTTCGCCATGCCAGCGGAAGTCCTGCGGTTCCGCGCCGATCACGGTGTTTTGATATACTTTGTTGTTCTTGCCCATCCGGGTGCCTGCGAGAATGCTGGTGTAGGGCATGATCTCGCAACCGTCACCGATTTCGACATCGGCGTCGATATAGGCAAATGGATGGATGGTGACGTTGTCGCCGAGTTTCGCCGATTTGTCGACGTAGGCGAGTGGACTGATCGTGTTGCTCATGGAGTTATGTTGTTTATTGTGCAAACGATTTGATTAGCGGCCGCCACCGAGCGCCTGATAGAGATTGATCAGAGCCCTGGTCTGGCTGTTGCGTGCCGTAATGGCCGAGATCTGTGCTGACAAGAGGCTTTGTTGGGCGGTCAGCACGTCGAGATAAGTGGTGTTGTAGCCGCCGACTTTCAGCAGTTCCTGAGTGTAGTCGACAGCGAGAGCCAGTTTTTCGGCCTGCTTGGCGAGAGCGTCCTGTTTCTCGACGCTTTTCTCGTAGAGCGTCATGGCATCGCTTACCTCGGCGCTGGCACTCATCAGAGTGTTTTCGAAACTGTTCATGGCCTGCTGCTGCTGCGCTTTCGCAGCCTCCAGACGGGCTATGTTCTGACCGCGGGAGAAGAGGGGCGCGGTCAGTGAGCCGGCGAGATTGATGAAAAATTCACCGGGGTTTTTGACCATCGAGCCAAGGAGGTTTGTAAAGCCGCCGTTGGCGGTGATGTTGAGACCGGGATAGAAGGCAGCTCGGGCCGAGTTGGTGGCATAGTAGGCCACGGCCATGTTGCGTTCGGCTGCGGCTACGTCGGGACGCATCGCCAGCTCATACATCGGCACTCCTTCCCGCACGATTGACGGTACGTTAAGGACGGCGTCGGGGCTGACGGTCCATTTCTGCGGCATTACGCCGAGCAGAAGCGACATGGTGTTGTTCATCTCGTCGAGGCTTACTTCGAGATCGGTGATCTGGCCGAGGATGCCGTAGTATTGGGCTTCACTCTGGACTACGGCCACTTCGTTGACCGTACCGGCCTCTTTGAGATCTTTCATAGTCTGGACGTTCTGAAGCCATATCTCGGCTGTCGAGCGGCTCACTTGGAGCTGAGCCTCGATCGATGCTATTCCGTAGTAGCAGTTGGCTACGGCGGCTATGATCTGCGAGCGTACGGCCTGCGCATAGTCTTCGCTCATTTCGTAAGATGCCTGTGCGCCGCGCTTTGAGTTGAGAAGCTTTGCAAAGATGTCAATTTCCCAGCTCACCGACAGTGGAATCTGATAAGACCACGCCATCGACTGGTGGGGGTTGACAAAGTATTTTGATCCGGCTCCGTTGGGGGAAAGGGCAACGGAAGGCAGATAGCTCAGTTTAGCGCCTTTAAGCTGTGCGTGGGCAATGTCGATATTGAGCTTGGCGTTGCGGAGGTCGATGTTGTTTTCGAGAGCCTGGCTGATAAGGTCGGCGAGCACCGGATCGGTGAACACCTGCTGCCAGCTGAGGTTGCCGTAGGCCATGCTGTCGATCGATGCCTGCTGTGCCTGTTTGTATTCGGCCATGAGGGCGGTATCGGTCGGCGTGTCGTATTTTTTATAGATGTTACAACTGCCGAGGGTGGCCAGTGCAAGCACTGCCACCGCCGGGAGCAATAATGATTTGTTTAATTTCATGTTCAGATGTTTCTTATCGGGAATATTGTTCGATTTCGCTTTCGATGGCTCGGTTGTCGGTGTCTTTCCACTTCATGGGAGTGAAACGTTCCTGGATCTTCTGGAACAATACGAAGAGAGCCGGGACTATAAGCACCTGGAAGATCATGCCGATAAGCATGCCGCCGACCGATCCGGTGCCGAGGGCTTTGTTGCCGTTGGCGCCGACGCCGTGAGCGAACATCATGGGAAGAAGACCGATGATGAGCGCGAGCGATGTCATCAGAATGGGTCGCAAACGTGCGGAGGCGCCGTCGAGGGCGGCTTTGACTATCGACATGCCGTTGCGCCGGCGTTCGAGTGCGAACTCGACGATGAGGATGGCGTTTTTGGCAAGAAGACCGATGAGCATGATGAGTGCGATCTGTAGATAGATGTTGTTTGAGATGTCGCGGAGGTCGGCGAAGATGAATGTACCCATCAGGCCGAACGGTACGGAGAGGATAACGGCCCAAGGCAGGATGTAGCTTTCATATTGTGCTGAGAGAAGCAGATAGACGAAGAGCAGGCACAGGCCGAAGATCATGGCTGTGGTGCCGCCCGACGAATTGGCTTCCTCACGGGTCAGTCTGCCGCGCAGCACACCGGCCAGCGCGCTGCCCGGGATCATGGGCAGACCGCGGCTGTCCAGCATCAGGTCGTTGTCGGTGCGGTCATTCTTGCCGCCGGAAAGGCGCAGGGGCGAAAGCTGGGTGAACCGGCAGCGATAATATAGCTTGAGCTTCTCACGCATTTTCCGTTTCCTCCTTCTCGCGGCGGTAGTACAGCAGGTG
>CAJJOX010000099.1 GCA_905193485.1 uncultured Porphyromonadaceae bacterium
GGCTGCATTAGCAGCTGCTTCGTCTTTCATCCGTTTGATTTCGGCGTCGGTCAGGCCGCTGGAGGCTTCGATGCGGATGCTCTGTTCCTTACCGGTGGCTTTGTCTTTTGCCGAAACGTTGAGAATGCCGTTGGCGTCGATTTCGAAGGTCACTTCAATCTGGGGGATGCCGCGGGGTGCGGGTGCGATGCCGTCGAGGTGGAATTTGCCGAGGGTCTTGTCGTCCTTGGCCATCGGGCGTTCGCCCTGGAGCACGTGGATCTCAACCGAGGGCTGGTTGTCGGCTGCCGTCGAGAAAGTTTCGCTCTTGCGGGTGGGGATGGTGGTGTTGGCTTCGATGAGCTTGGTCATCACTCCACCGAGCGTTTCGATGCCGACCGACAGGGGCACTACGTCGAGCAGGAGCACGTCCTTGACGTCGCCTGAAAGCACGCCGCCCTGGATTGCGGCACCTACGGCTACGACTTCGTCGGGGTTGACGCCCTTCGAGGGTGCTTTGCCGAAGAATTTCTCAACCACCTGCTGGATGGCGGGTATACGGGTCGATCCGCCTACGAGGATCACCTCGTCGATATCTTTGGGCGTGAGGCCGGCGTCTTTAAGAGCCTGTTCGCAGGGTTTCACTGTGGCCTGGATCAGCTTGTCGGCGAGCTGTTCGAATTTTGCACGGGTCAGTGTCTTTACCAAGTGTTTTGGAATACCGTTGACCGGCATGATGTAGGGCAGATTGATTTCGGTGCTTGTGGTGCTCGAAAGCTCGATCTTGGCTTTCTCAGCAGCTTCTTTGAGGCGCTGGAGTGCCATCGGGTCCTGACGGAGGTCAACGCCTTCCTCTTTCTGGAATTCATCGGCGAGCCAGTCGATGATCACGTGGTCGAAGTCATCGCCGCCGAGGTGTGTGTCGCCATTGGTCGATTTCACTTCAAACACGCCGTCGCCAAGTTCAAGGATAGAGATATCGAATGTGCCGCCGCCAAGGTCAAACACGGCGATCTTCTGATCCTTGTCGGTCTTGTCAAGGCCATAGGCAAGAGCGGCGGCTGTAGGTTCGTTGACGATACGTTTCACGGTAAGGCCTGCGATCTCGCCTGCTTCCTTGGTGGCCTGACGTTGAGAGTCGTTGAAGTAGGCCGGAACGGTGATGACGGCTTCCGTTACCGACTGTCCGAGGTAGTCTTCGGCTGTTTTCTTCATTTTCTGAAGAATCATGGCTGAGATTTCCTGCGGAGTGTATTCGCGGCCGTCAATGTCGACACGCGGTGTGTTGTTTTCGCCGCGGACCACTTTGTAGGGCACGCGTTCGATTTCGTTCTTTACCTGATCATAGGTTTCACCCATGAAACGTTTGATGGAATAGATGGTGCGTTTCGGGTTGGTGATGGCCTGACGTTTGGCAGGATCGCCCACCTTACGTTCGCCGCCGTCGACGAATGCTACGATAGAAGGTGTGGTGTTGCGTCCTTCGCTGTTGGGGATCACAACGGGGTCGTTGCCTTCAAGTACGGCCACGCATGAGTTGGTTGTTCCAAGGTCAATGCCGATAATTTTTCCCATAATAAATTAAGTTTTTATGTTGTTTTTGAATTTTGATTATCTCGATGATTTTTTTCATGACATTATAGAAACAAACTTTATGCCAAAAAGGTTGACGATTCGTTTAATATATTGCATTTGTGCGTATTAAAGCCACCGTTGAAAAATATCGCGACTGACATTCCGACAGCCTCAGACTGACACTTCTGTCACTTCTGTTGGCGGTGCGGGAAATAATGCGTATATTCGCACGATTAAATATGTGAATAGTCAACATGCCTTAACCCGTCCCCCCCTCCTTGCCATGAATATCCCCGGTGCTTCTCTTCTTACGTGTGCTGCCGCCGTCGTAGTGGCTCAGCCGGCTTTCTCACAGAACGTGTCGAAGACTTCTCCCCGGCCTCGCCATCCCAATATCGTTTATATAATGACCGATGATCATACGGCTCAGATGATGAGCTGCTATGATTCGACGCATGTCAGGACACCGAATCTCGATCGGATAGCCGCCGACGGCGTGCGCTTTACCAACAGTTTCGTGGCCAACTCGCTGAGCGGCCCTTCCCGAGCATGCATGCTCACCGGCAAACACAGCCATGCCAACGGATTCCGCTCCAACGAAACTGACGTTTTCGACGGCTCGCAGCCGACATTCCCGAAATATCTGCAAAGAGCCGGCTACCAGACGGCCATTTTCGGCAAATGGCATCTTCACACGCTTCCAACCGGATTTGACCGCTGGTCAGTCGTCCCCGGACAGGGCGATTACTACAACCCGGCATTCATCGAGCAGACCGGCGATACGGTCATCTACCACGGCTATCTCACCAACATCATCACCGACCGCTCGATCGACTGGCTCGAAAACGGCCGCGATCCCGAAAAGCCGTTCTGTCTGCTGATACACCACAAGGCCATACACCGCAACTGGCTTGCCGACACGTGCGATCTTGATCTTTATGAGGATACGGAATTCAGAATGCCCGACAATTTCTACGACACTTATCAAGGGCGCGTCGCCGCGCAACAGCAGGAGATGGCGATCGCCTCGCCTCATGATATGGACATCGTCTACGACAACAAGATGATTCGTCCCGGCGTCAACACGCGCCTGCGCTCTTCCTATGAAGGCATGCTGGCACGCATGGATTCAGCGCAGCTGGCGCGGTGGAACGCACATTACGATCCGATAATCGAAAAATTCTATGCCGACTCGCTCTCAGGCGATGCTCTGACGGAATGGAAATTTCAGCGCTACATGCGCGATTATGCCAAGGTGGTGGCCTCGCTCGACCGCAATGTGGGCCGAGTGCTCGACTGGTTGCGCGATCACGGCATGCTCGACAATACGCTGGTGGTCTACACCTCCGACCAGGGCTTCTATATGGGCGAGCACGGATGGTTTGACAAACGGTTTATGTATGAAGAGTCGATGCGCACTCCGCTCGTGATGATGTTGCCCGACGGATTTGAAGCGAAAGGCGATATCGACGAGATGGTGCAGAACATCGACTATGCCCCGACGTTCCTTGATCTGGCTGGCGTCGATATCCCCTCCGACATGCAGGGCGTGTCGATGGTGCCGCTTCTTAGTGGCGGCAACCCACAGAAATGGCGCGACTGCCTCTACTATCATTTCCATGAATATCCCGCCGAGCATGCGGTGAAACGTCACTATGGCGTGCGCGACAGCCGTTATAAGTTGATTCACTTCTATAATGATATCGATGAATGGGAACTTTTCGACCTACAGGAAGATCCCTCCGAGATGAATAATATTTACGGCAAACCCGGAACCGAACAGATCACTGCCGATATGATGGAAAAATTGCGTCAGGCACAGGAATATTACGATGATCCGATACGATTCCAATTCCCGATAAATCTGAAAAAATGAAACGCTTTGTTGTGATGATGCTGGCCTGTGCGGCAGGTCTGCAGACTGTCAGCGCTGAGAATACTGTCGGCGCTGAGAATCTATATGTGAAAGAACTCGTCTTCCCGGTTTCGGCCGATTCGCTGACACGCGTCGCGATGGCCGGCAGAGTAGTGCCTACTTCTCAGCAGCTCGCTTGGCAGCAGCTCGAGCTCACGGCGTTCCTGCATTTCGGCATGAACACGTTCACCGATCGCGAATGGGGCGACGGCACCGAATCGCCCGCCCTGTTCCTTCCCGATTCTCTCGATACCGATCAATGGGTGCGCGAGTTGAAAAATGCCGGATTCAAGATGGTGATTCTGACAGCAAAGCATCACGACGGCTTTTGTCTGTGGCCCACGGCGACCACCGCGCATTCCGTCGCTTCGTCGCCCTGGCGTGACGGAAAAGGCGACGTTGTGGCCGATCTGCGGAAATCGTGCGACAAATATGGCATGAAACTCGGCATCTACCTCTCGCCCTGGGATCGCAATGCCGAATGCTATGGCGATTCGCCGCGATATAACGACATGTTCGTGGCTCAGCTCACGGAATTGCTGACCAATTATGGGAAGATAGATGAAGTGTGGTTTGACGGAGCATGTGGTGAAGGACCCAACGGAAAACGTCAGCAATACGACTGGCCTCGATTCCGCGAAACGATGCGTCGTCTTCAGCCCGAAGCCGTGCTTGCCATCACCGGCGACGATGTGAGGTGGGTCGGCAACGAAGGCGGCGTCGGTCGCGAAACCGAATGGAGCGTGACGCCTCTCGTGCCCAAGACATATGCATTTGCCGATTCGGTCAATGCCGTCTTCGGCTTGAACGAGATGTCGCCCTCGTTGGGCGGCAGCGAGCTGATCAGCCGTGCCGACAGAGTGTTTTGGTGGCCGTCTGAAGTTGACGTTTCGCTTCGTCCGGGATGGTTCTACCACGATGCTGAAGCCCCGAAACCGCTCTCAGAGCTGGCGTCGATCTATCTGAAGTCCGTAGGACGCAATTCGGTGCTGTTGCTTAATGTGCCTCCCGACAACCATGGCCGTATTGCCGAAGCTGACGTGAAACGCCTTCGCGAGCTGCGTCGTTGGATCGACGGCAGCTTTTCCGACAATTGTCTTGACCGCCCGGCATCAAAGATAAACTGTGTGGTTATCGAAGAAGATATAACCCGCGGACAGCGCGTGGAGAAATTCGATGTACTGGCATGGCGCGACGGCCGCGACACGATTGTGGCATCAGGCACTACTATCGGTAAGAAACGCATCCTCTCGTTCGATGCGGCGATTGTCGATTCGCTGTCGCTCAACGTTCGTTCGTCGCGCGGCGAACCGCATGCCGCCATCACAGGCGCCTATAACATCACGATGCCAGAAACGATATGCGACGGCACTTCCGAAGGATTCATCCCCGAAGGTTATAAGACATTGGACTGCACTATAGCGCGACAGCCCTCCGAGGACTCCGGAAAGCCCCGTTACATCATCACACTGGAGCATCCCGCCAGAGTGGCAGGTCTGATATATCTGCCCGACCCGGAAGAAGGTCTGCTCTTTAATTGCACGCTTGTTCCGCGCCCTGGTGACACGACTGCCGGTGATGCCGCCTTCACCGAATTCGGCAATGTCGCGGCCAACCCAATTCCCCAGAAGATGATCTTGGAAAACCCTGTCATGACGCGACAGATAGAGATCGTCGGAGAAAGCACGCCCGGCAAAGCCCCCGCCCTGACCTCCGCGACACTCCTAATCCTCACCGACGAAAAATAATCCCGCAGGTCCCGCTACGCTCATTCCATCGCAATACAAAAATCGTTCGAGGATCTGCGCCCCGGCGTTAAAAAATATAAGGGGAAAGAGATCGTAGGCTTTACATACAAACGGCTGCAAACATATGATTCCATATGTTTGCAGCGCATACGTATAGGATAATTAATCAAAAACTAAATTCCCTATATGGGTCCTAAGAATATGAGAAGGCATGGTAAATTTTCATAATGTGGTTACCTTACCAACGTTTTCCGGCAATAATATGGCCATCATACATTAAGACCACATAATAGTATTGGGAATTGTCAAGCCTCCAGTAGAAATCCAAACTCTTTGACCCGGTGCCTTTGTAGAAAGTAAGTGTATGAGTACTTGTCACAATTTCGCTGTTTTTTTCATTTATAGCTTTTAGTGTTACAGTTACCTCTCTCTCTTCCGGACAGAAATAATTAAACTTAAACTGATCGGCATTAACATCACATCTTGTTACAGCAAAAGGAGAATATGAACAAATACTTTGCAATGAATTCTCAGCATTATTTTTAAGCCTTGTTTCATTTTCTAAGGCCGATTCAAGGTTATGGATCCTGGTGTTGAGATTTAAGATATGCGACTTGTTGCTTGAGATGGTGTCGTTAGCGATTCTAAGCTGATATTCGGTTTCTCTTAAATTAGTTTTTGTATGGCTAAGAGAATTGTATAGAAAAAACAATCCACCGCAACAGCCTAACACGATTATAAACAGAATGAGCACATTTCGATATTGCTTTTTCTTTTTTTCCAGAGAAGAGATCTTATCGTTTAGAAATTGTATGGTATTGTCTTTCTTGATTATCTCGTCTTTAAGAGATGTGATAATTTGATGTGTGTTGTTTTTCTGAATACCTAAACTGTCCTCAATAATTATTCGATTGCAACTATCGGATTGTTTTAGAATAACTTTGTTTTGCTCATTCCAGTCTACATATTCAGTCTTGTTTATGCCGCTATATTTTGTGGGTAATTCTTCAAAGCCGAAATTGTTTTTATTGTCTAAAGTCGCATTGATGATAGACTTCAGATAATCGTAGGATTTTATGTCATCGCAAAATTGTTTTTTAGAGAAGATAATGTTGCCGTCAGAGGAATATTCTATGAATTTTTTTGCTTTCAAAGCGTGATTCTCGATAACATTTCTCAGGAAATCAAACAGATTTTTGATGTACTGGGCTCTGATATTGTTAAAAATCAGACATAATCCTATATATTTGTCAGTACCAAGATTCTCAATATAGACATAATGCATCAAGTCCATATGCCTGTATAGAATTGCCCGAGAGCCTTGCATGTCTTTACAGAACGGGATAATAATATCCTTTGTATAGTCTTGGGGATATTGGTTGTATTGTTCTGACGGGTTACCGAATATGTAAAAATTGAAATTCACTATTGTTGCTCAAATTCGATTACACTTTCATCCTCTCGGAAGATGTGGTTAGGTAAATTCTGAATAATATTTTGGCCTATCAATAATGGCGCCTCTGCATTAGGTGACACAGATGCTTCTACGTCATGCAAGACAAGATATTGATTGTCCCGACCGGGAATGTAAATCTCCCGGATGTTAAACACGAATGTTTCTGTCGTGGATCCGTCTGCAATATGTGATACTATAGTCCCCTGGTAATCATTGAGTTCGATCTTGCCCTCTTTGTACAGTTTTTCCAGTTCAAGGGCAGATATACACGTCATGGAAGCCCCGGTATCCCACAACATATTGAATGGCACCCCATTGAGAGAGATCTGTATCTGTGCCAGATCGCCCTCTGTGCGTTGAAACGGGACAATAACTTTTTTCGCACTCAGAGAAACTAATTCCGCGGAGTCATTTTCTTCGCTCCAGATTGCTACTCTCGTTGATGCTTTTTGTTTTTCTCCACAGGAGGAGCAAATCGGAATCAAAATGACAAATGCAAGCGTTATTATGAAAGTTCTTTTCATTCGTAGTAAACTGAATAATTATTATAGCGTTGTTTCAAACCATTGATGTATTTAGCTTGTTTATCGGAAAGACTTGAAGTATCACAAATTTGCAATTGTGTAAATAACTCCAATAATTTAGCAATATCCGACTCAATAGACTGTTGAATCAGTTCATTGGAATTTAGATTTTTCTCGTTGGCAAAGGTTGTGATTTCAGCGATTGAATGATCCGTACTATCCAATAATGAATCAATGTCGGCTACAATACAAACTATGTTATACTGTCGTTTTAAAGACGGAGGGACAATCCTGCCATTGATATTGCCCAGTTTAAAAACAGACTCATCCTCTGATAATAATGCTAATGGCCAGACAGAGTAATCTATTTCATATGGTTTATTAAGGCTTTCATTTAGGCTGTCGAGTTGCTCATCTAATAGAGATACAAGATACGTTAAATCTTCAACCTGAAGCATCAGAGAATCCAGTAGCATATCTTTCTTTTTGATGCCTGGAATTGTTTCACTTCGCTTATTGATTATGTCGCGCAGTTGAACCTCTGAAACCTGTTCAAACTCATCCTGTGCCGATTCGATTTCCTGAGCCGATACAGCTATCGCGGACAAAAATGACA
>CAJJOX010000100.1 GCA_905193485.1 uncultured Porphyromonadaceae bacterium
GCGGCGAACCACGTGTGGCAAGCATCGAAATCGATGGGGCTGCCTATGTGAATGCCGTCGAGAATATAGCGCTTAACGGCCATGCCGAAATTACGCTTATAAATGGCGATGCATCAGCACTTTCAAAGGTTGACTTCCTCGCCGACATGTTCATGGCCAATATAAACCGCAATGTCATCACATCCGATATGGCGCTTTATGCCGAAGCAGTCGTTACGGGCGGTGATATGTTTCTCAGCGGTTTTTATGAAACGGATGTACCGATTGTCGAGGCGGCAGCTGAAAAATACGGATTTGAAAAGTGTGATGTCACGACGCGCAATGAATGGGCTTGTCTGCATCTTGTGAAAAAATAATCAAGAGTCTGTCGGCATTGATCTTTACGACAGCGGAACGACAAAAGCGGTGAATGGGACGACATTGCGAAGAGCCAAAAGAAAAAATAGAGGCAATTCACGGCAGCGTCAAAAATAAATAGCTATCTTTGCAATGCACACCGGTCAAACAAAATTTCAGCATACATGAAGAAAACGATATTCATCACTATCTTTTGCGCTATCTGCGCTTTTACCACCATTGAGGCTACGGCGGCGGATGCGTCGTCAGATGCTTCGGACATTTCGGGTTGGAATCATTTCGTGTGGGGTGCGGAGATAGGAGGGGGCATCGATATGACGAGCAACGACATGTCGACGGTAAATCTCGACGCATTTTTCGGCTATCGCAATTCGTGGATAGATGTGCTTGGCGTTGGCGCTGAGGTGAATATGATGTTGAGCAACAGTGTGCGCGCCTTCCCCGTCTATGCCATGCTGCGAACCGGTTTCAGCAGCCGCCCTACTTTGATGTTCATGGATTTGCGTGGCGGGGTGGTGTTTAACAATCTCACCTCGTCGCGTCAGCAGACCTGTCTGTGGCTTTCACCGGGCGTCGGAGTGAACCTCGCGGGCGGCCGCACGTTTCAAAGCTATATCACCCTAAGCTATGTCTATAACGGCATGGACTCGTTTACAGACGGTGATGGATACCATCATATAAACGGCCTCAGCATGGCGTGTGTGCGCCTCGGCATAAGATTCTGAAAATGAAAAACGATCAGACAAATTCTCCCGAAACAGTAACTGTAAAAATCATCAATCGATCCCGCAACGGGCTTCCGAGCTATTCGACGCCATTGTCCGCGGGAATGGATGTGAGGGCCTCACTTGATGTCCCCGTCACGCTCTGTCCCGGAGAGCGGGCTCTTATCCCGACGGGTCTGCGCATTGAGCTTCCGGCCGGCTATGAATGCCAGCTCAGACCCCGTAGCGGCCTTGCGTTAAAGCACGGTATAACTCTTTTGAACAGCCCCGGGACAATAGATGCCGATTATCGCGGAGAGATCGGTGTTATCCTTGTCAACCTTTCGTCGGAGCCCTTTGTTATCAACAATGGAGAACGAATATGCCAGATGGTGGTGACACGCTATAGCTGCGTGGAGTGGGAACCGTCCGAAGAGCTCGGCGCCACCCGCCGGGGTGAAGGCGGATTCGGACACACCGGAACCCGATGACCACATCGCCGTATGCAAAGTCCCGTTTCCGGAACCGCATATTCTATCCCGAAACAAGAAATCTGTCAGCATCCATTACGTTAACCAGAAATCCAGCAGTGACGTCAAACAGCAGAAAACATACCATATCATTAGTAATCATTCTGATATCGGCAATAGCCGGAATGATGACGCAGGCACACTCGCCCAGACGTCAGTCTGAATATTCCGACGCGGCCAAAGCCGATTACGTGTTTCTTGAAGCGCTGAAGCATAAATCGGTCGATAGTCTCGATTCATATTATGATCTGATGCGTCGGGCGTATGAACTTAATCCTTACGACGCATCAATCGGTGAAGAATACGGGTTGTTGCGTGTAGTTGTCGGATATCCCGAGGATTCGGTCGGAGTGGATGAGGGATTCCGGCTTATGAAGCGTTATCTCGAGTCAAATCCATCGGATGCATACACGGGACTGACGTATGTGCGTATGGCCACACAGGCCAATCGTAACGCAGAAGCGCTTGATGCGCTCCGATTGCTCTATGAGAATGCCGAAGACCTTTCAGTCGTTGGAGCCGCATATGCCAATGCATTGTCTTATACATCGAAGCCCGATAGTCTTCGGAAAGCCATAGGGATTCTTGACCGGCTGGAAGGTTACGAAGGCAAAAGCGTCGACATGGCTGTCGAAAAAATGCGTTGCTATCTTTCGCTTGGCGATACGGCCGCTGTGCTTGAAGAGGGGCAACAATTGCTTGCCTCATCGCCGCGCTCAATCGAGTACCTCACTTTTTTGGGAAACGTCAATATGGAGCTTGACCGCCCTGACTCGGCTATCGTCTATTTCAACCGAGCCGTTGAAACGGATCCTACGAGCGGTCTGGCATATTTCCGACGGGCGCAATATTACAACGCCGTGGGCGACAGCGTCGCATATGACCGCGAAGTGTTTCAGGCGCTTCAGCATCCGGATCTTGACATAGAGCCCAAACTGACAATTCTCCGGGAATATGTTTCGCAATTATACAGTGATGAAAATCAGCGGGAACGCATTCTCGCAATGTTCCGGTCGCTTGTCGATCAATATCCTCATGAAGAGGATGTCAGAGAAATGTTTGCAAGTTATCTGTACATTATCGATGATCTCGATGGCGCAGCCGAGCAATTTGATTACATGCTGGCATTAAATCCGGAGGAAGTCGCCAATTGGCTTTCCCTGGCTCAGATCTATTATTCAATGGGCAAATATTCTCAATCGGAAGCTACGGCAAATTCAGGTATGAAATATTTTCCATCGGATGTCAACTTATATATGATAGCATCATCGGCATCCATCCAAGAGGATGCTTTTGACCGTGCTGAAGAGTATCTTGATAAGGCAATGTCGGTGGTCGACAGTGCGGATTATTCACTGGTCGCGTCGCTTTACGGAGCAAGAGGTGATCTGGCATTCAAGGCCAAGGAGCCTATCGATTCTGTGATGAGCCTTTACGAAACCGCGTTGTCGTATGACAAAGAAAACAGCATGCTGCTAAATAATATAGCATATTATCTTGCATGCAACGGCGTTGATCTCGAGAAGGCATGCGATTATGTCGAGCGTGCGCTTGGCATTGAAGAGGCCAATAATGGTGAGCAAAGCGCTACGACGCTCGACACATATGCCTGGGTGATGTTCAAACTCAAGGACTATGCCAAGGCAAAGGAAATTATCGATCAAGTGCTTGAGCTTGACGAAACCGGCGATTCGGGTGATGTGCTTGAGCATGCCGGCGACATTTATTTCATGAACGGCAATCCGACCGAGGCTCTTGAATTCTGGAAGGAGGCTCTCGAACTCGATCCGGACAATGAGCTGCTGCGCCGTAAAGTGAAACATAAAACCTTCTTCTACGAATGAAACAATTGTTGATGAGATCATATATGCGCAATCTTACCGTCGCGGTGATTGTTCTTGCCGGTATTTTGATGACGTTTTCCGGATGCGGATCCTCGAAACCTGCCGCCCGGACTGATATTTCGAGCAGCTACGACGAGCTTTCATTGACCGATATGCGATTGGGACTGCGCACACTTGTAGGAACCTATGTCGACTGGCAACAGTTGCGTGTGCCGGTGACAATTCGGGTCAGAAAGCCCAAGCAGATATCTGTCAGCGGCACGGCCATTATGGATCGCGATCGTAGTCTGATGATTTCCTTAAAGTATTTCGGCATGGAGATCGGCTGGATGTATCTTTCGCGCGACTCCGTTATGGTCGTTGACAAAATTCACAAGAGTTATGTCAAGGAAGCGTTATGTGGGTTTCTCTCCGGTGTTGATATAAGTGTCGCAAATGTGCAGGATATGCTTACCGGACGCCTGTTTGTACCCGGGGTGAGCGACGTCGGAGCTGAGGACTTCAGCGGTGCGGGTTTTGATGCCGCCGGAAGAAATGAGTGGTTGCTTACCCCGCGACAGAAAATGGCGGGAGCAGACTATGGTTTCCGTCTTGATGGCGACAAATGCGTCAACGCCATGATGATAAAAAGTGCCGGTCATCAGCCCGTCAGCTGTGTCTATGGCATCCCGATGCCGACTCCGGCCGGAAGTCTTGCAGAATCGGTCGGCGTTGATTATGCGACAGACAAGACATCTGTCGACGTCACTTTGGAATGGAATTGGAAAAAAGCAAAATTTAATGCCGATGTGGAGCTGCGGGTTCCGGTCATCGGCAATAACTATAAAAGAATATCATCGGCCGACATTGCAAAGATGCTTTCTAATTTGTAATGACAGATCGTGAATAGCAGAGCCGGAAATTGACATGCGCCTGATTGAAAAATGGATAGTAAGATTGCTGATCGCCGGAGTCCTTGTCTTGGGGACATATGGCGAGAGCGAGGCTGCAAAGAAGAAAAAACGCAGCGTAAAAAGCGCACGTACTGAACAGCAGGCCACGCAGCGGCGTATTGATGAAACCAATCGCAGGATCAGCGATAATGCGGCCAATACGCAGCAAAAGCTAAATGAACTTAACGCCATCCGTGGAGAGATGTCGTTGAAGGAGCATGAGATCAGCCTGACACGCCAGTCAATTGATTCTCTCAATCAGGCAATTGCCATGACACAGGACAGCATCACCTTGTTTAACACGCAGCTCAATGCAATGCGTGACGTGTATGTTAAGGCCTTGCGCCGTCTGCAGGGCACCCAGTATGCCACCGACGAACTCGGCTATATATTCTCTTCCGAATCGTTCAGTAAAGCATATGCACGTCTACGCTATATTCAGGAGTTTGCAAAATGGCGCAAGCGCAAAGCGGCGGAAATACGCATGGCGATGGCTGCCATAGAACTTCAGAAGTCGCGTCTGGCAGAAATGCAAGGACTTAGGACATTGTCGCTCAATACACTGAGCAGCGATCAGGCGCTTCTGAAATCTCGACAGGAGGAGGCAGACCGGATGATCAGTGATCTCCGCCGCGACGGCCGGAATCTGCGGATAGCGCTCGACAAAGAAAAGAAACGTCTGCAAGCGATCAATAATGATATCAACCGAATGATCGACGAGGAGCGGAGGGCACGTGAGGCTGAAGCACGTCGCAAATCCAAGAGCACTCCTCCGGCAAAGAAAGGAGGCAGGAAAGGTGACGGAAACGGAGCGGCAACAAAACCGTCTCCATCACAGCCAAAGCCCAAAAGCCGTATAGATAATTCCGATCCGGATGCCGCAATGACGCGAAAATTCGCTTCTGCACAAGGCCGGATGCTTTTTCCGGTTTCCGGCAAATATCGGATAGTGTCGAAATATGGTTCATCGGAAGGATCGGTCAACAATACAGGCATCGAGATTGTCCTCGACGGGGCGACAACATGCCGGTCGGTATTTGAGGGGACGGTTTCGCGCATTTATCAGAATCATGACGGCAATTATTCGGTAATGGTGCGTCACGGCGCGTATATCACGGTGTTTTACAATGTAGCATCGCCATCGGTGAAATCAGGGGATAGAGTCGTGGCGGGACAGACGATTGGCCGTGTGGGCGTCGATGCAAGATACGGCAAGCCGATGCTTCATTTCGAGGTGCGTAAAGGAAGCCAGACGCTCAATCCATTGAGCTGGGTGCGGTGATAGCTGGGTTGTCAAACGTGGGAACGTCAGTCTTTTTCAAGCGATTTGTGACGTTTGTAGGCGGCAGCCATACGTGTGTGGTAACCGCGGGCGGCGTATGACGGACCGTTGTATCGGCGTGCGAATGTCCTCCAGTCTTTATGGGCGAGAGCTTTGTCTATGCCGATGCTTTTGATGAAATTGGCAAAAAGTTCGAGCTGATCACGTTCGGAACGGCTCATGCGTGTGACGAATTCCTCAAGGTCGGCGCATCCGCACAATTTCCAATTGAAACCTCCGATCTGAAACATGCCCCAGAATGTGCCTTGTACGGCGGTGGCTTCATCAATCGTGCGTGCGGTTCGCAAGCGTTCCTGCTGCGCGGCTTGTGTCGAGCCGTAGCGTCGAGCATTTGGCGCCGCGAAAACCACAGCATGGCTTTTGGCATATCTTGAAAGATTGATGCCGGCACGGCGTGCATGCTGTCGGAACATTGTCAGGTCGAAGTTGATAATGGGAAGCCCGGGAGCATAGAATCCTTGATGCTGTTTGCCGGCTTCGATGTCGACAACGGCTTTTATCGCGGCTGTTTCCACGCCGAGCATTTCGGCGACCTCACGATAGTCGTCGTCGGTGAGGCGGATAATCTCTGTAGGTTCAGCCAATGAATCGGGTATTGAGATATCAGCATCAGACGAAGCCGGCGGAGTGTGCGCGGTTACCGTGCCCACTGTTGAGCAGGCAATAAACAACAGGACGGAAGGAAAGAGCAGGGCGTTATTCATGGTTAAATAAAATATGGCTTCCGGAGCCGTTTTGATCTTCCGGAAGCCATAGATATGCGGTTCGTGTTATTTTTTCAGGTCGGCCACGCGTGTGAGCGTGAGCTTAAGCTGTTCGTAGAAGCGCTCAACGGCAGGGATATGCATGCGTTCTGAAGGAGAGTGGACGTCGCGTAGGGTCGGGCCGAACGAAACCATGTCGAGATGCGGATATTTTTCAAGAAAGAGGCCGCATTCCAGTCCGGCATGGATGGCTGTGATCTTAGGCGTGATGCCGTAAAGGTCACGATATGCGTCGCGGGCGATTTTCATGATCGGGGAGTCCATGTTGGGTTGCCATCCGGGATAGCCTTCCCCATGAGCCACCTCGGCTCCGGCAAGGAGGAAATGGGCTTCGACCTGATTGGCGATGTCCCATTTGCGGGAGTCGACAGATGAACGCTGACTTGTCGTGACGACTACCTTGCAGTCGGGTGCCATCTTTACGGAAGCAAGGTTGGTGGATGTTTCCACGAGGCCTTCGATCTGGCGGCTCATTGACACCACTCCGTGGGGAGCGCTGTAGATGGCACGTATTATGTTGTTGGATGTGGTTTCGTCAATGCTGTATTCGGGAGCATCGACACTTTCCATCGTGATCTCGAGCGTGGGCTCAAGATCGGAGTATTCATTTTCAATTACAGCGGCATATTCGTTTAGCGCGACACGCACGGCTTCTTTGCTTGAATTGTGCACGCCGAAGATGGCATGTGCAGCACGGGGAATGGCATTGCGCAGATTGCCACCGTCAATCTCAACAAGGGCAATCTCGTGTTTCTTCGATAGGTCGAAGAGGAAACGGGCAAGGAGTTTGTTGGCGTTGGCACGTCCGAGATGGATGTCGCCTCCCGAATGTCCACCCTGGCCTTTTTCGATAGCCACACGGAAGTAGCGGAAGTCTTTGGGAGCGAAAGAACGGTTGTAGTTGAATGTGCATACGGTGTCGACTCCTCCGGCACAGCCAACGAATATTTCAGCGTCGTCCTCTGAATCGAGGTTGAGGAGCATGTCGCCCTGAAGCATGTCTTCGCCTATGTTGAATGCTCCGGTCATGCCGGTTTCTTCATCCATAGTGAACAGGGCGTCAAGCGGTCCATGGACGAGGTCGGGGTCGGTCATTACTGCAAGTGCGGCAGCCACGCCGATACCATTGTCGGCACCGAGAGTCGTGCCCTGTGCGCGCACCCATTCTCCGTCGACAACGGCGGGGGGGGGGGGGGGGGCGGGGGGGGTGGACTAGTGATTTGTTTCT
>CAJJOX010000101.1 GCA_905193485.1 uncultured Porphyromonadaceae bacterium
GGGCGCCACCGAGGCCGGCGAGGGCGAAGACGGACGCATCAAATCGGCCGTCGGTATCGGCGCCCTGCTGGCCGAAGGCTTCGGCGACACCATACGCGTTTCGCTCAGCGAGGAACCGGAATGCGAGCTGCCGGTTGCACGCGAGATTGTCGACTACATCTCCCTCCGTCACAACGCGCCCTCCATTCCCGGCGAATACGCCCCCGGATATGACCCGGTGTGTCCCCGGCGGCGGCTCACCGCCCTCCCGCTTGTTGTCGCCTCCGATCCCGGGGCAGGATACGACCCCGACGCCATGCCCGACCTTTTCACCTCCGCGTCAGGCGACAACGGCAAGACACGGCGCATCGACGCCGCCCTTATTCTAAGCGGCGATATGCCTCGACTCTCTTCCGACGAGATCCTGCTGCTCGAATCGCATCACCTCAATCCTTCGGGCGAGATGCTCGCCGCAATCCACCGGCTCACAGCCCTTGGCATCGGCAACCGCGTCATCATCACCCGCCGCTACGACGACATCGACGCCAACACTGCCGCCATCAGGGCAGCGGTCGATTGCGGCGCAGTGCTGATGGCAGGCTTCGGCGACGGCATCCTCATCGAAGGCAACGCCATGACTCCCCGCCGCGCGGCACGTGTGGCTTTCGCAATCCTCCAGTCGGCACGGCTGCGCTTCACCCGCACTGAATTCATCTCATGCCCCGGCTGCGGACGCACGATGTTCGACCTGCAGCGCACCGTGGCCGCAGTAAAAGCCGCCACTTCCCACCTGAAAGGACTGAAGATAGGCATCATGGGATGCATTGTCAACGGACCCGGGGAAATGGCCGACGCCGACTACGGCTATGTAGGCGCAGGCGTAGGCCGCATCTCCCTTTACCGCGGCAAAGAATGTGTCGAAAAAAACATCCCCGACACCGAGGCCGTCGATCATCTTGTGCAACTCATTAAAGCCGACGGCCTTTGGAAACAGACGAGTCATTCATGAGGCGCGCCCTTCAGCTGGCCGCCAACGGACGGGGATTCACTTCGCCCAACCCTATGGTGGGCGCCGTGATCACCGGTCCGGACGGACAGATCATCGGTGAAGGCTGGCACCGCCGCTATGGGGGTGCCCACGCCGAGGTCAATGCCGTCCGTTCGGTATCCGACAAAAGTCTGCTCAGCCGGTCCACCATCTACGTCACTCTCGAGCCATGCTCACATTTCGGCAAGACACCGCCTTGTGCCGACATGCTTGTCGACATGCGGCTGCGACGCGTGGTCGTGGGATGCACCGACCCCAACGAGAAGGTGTCCGGCCGGGGCATCCGGCGCCTGCGTGAAGCCGGCATCGACGTGACCGTAGGCGTGCTCGAACACGAATGTCGCCGACTCAACCGCGTCTTCATGACAGCCCACACCTTGCACCGTCCGTTCGTGATGCTCAAATGGGCCTGCTCAAGCGACCTGTATCTCGACGATGACCGCCGGCCCGGCTCGCCGGCGCCCAAATTCTCCACCCCGCAGTCGCTACAGACAATGCACAGCCTCCGCGCATGCTTCGACGCCATAATTGCCGGATCTTCAACAATAATCAACGACAACCCGCGCCTTGACCTGCGCCTCTGCCCCGGCCGCGCGCCACGCAAAGTCATCGTCGACCGGCGGCACCGCCTCTCCCCGTCATGTCGCGTTTTCAACGGCGAACAGCCCCTCTATTTCAGCACAAAGCCTCTTGACGGAGCAAATTGCGAATGGATCGACTGCCGAGCCGACGTAGGAATATCCGAAATTCTCGATGCCCTACACAGCCGCGGAATCTCCTCTTTGATGGTCGAAGGTGGCCCGACACTCCTGCGCAGTTTCATCGACTGCGGCTTTTGGGATGAAGCGCGCATCGAGATATCGCCGGTCGTGCTCGGCGCCCGCGGACGCCATCGCATGGCAGTCCCGCAAGGCATCACGTCAGCCGAAAAAGCCGGTGCCAACATGATAATCAATGTTAAAAACGAGAGCCCGCACGCGAAATAAAAAGCCTCGACACAATCGCATCAACCTATCTGCCAATGGTGTAACGATTTTTAATCGACAAGCCGTCCGGCAGATTCGTGTATTTTAACTTTCCGACAACGTCAGTTAATGAAAAACTTGTTAACTTTGCAAGTTGAAAAATAATGCTTTATGAATAAACGACACTCCATATACGCCATAATCGCATGCGCAGCTTCGATTTTTGCCGCAGGATGCAACGATGATGACGACATCGACGACGTGATGATTCCCGATGCCTCTGGAAACGCCGTCATGGTCAACTCGTTCAATATCCAGCCCGACGACTCGGTGCTTGCCGCGCTCGACTCGGTGTTTTTCTCCATCGACCTCGACCGCGCCGTAATATTCAATGCCGACTCGCTTCCCGTAGGCACTCGCGTCAACCGTCTGCGCCTCAACATCGGCCTGCCGGCAGTGAAAACAGCTGAGATCACCATGCCCGACGACAAAGGCGCCGACACGGTGGTCAACTATCTCACAAACCCCAACGACTCGATCAACTTCAGCAAAGGATCCGTGCGATTGCGCCTCGAATCCACAAACGGCCTGTATGAGCGCAACTACACCATCTTCGTCAACGTTCATAAAGTAAACCCCGACTCAATGTCGTGGAGCACACTCGCTCCCGCCGGGCTGCCCACATCGCTAAGCAATGTCGACGCCCAGCACACCGTTGAATATCAAGGCAAGACACTATGCTTCACCCGGTCGGGCTCCGATTACTGCCGCGCCACGGCCATCAACGCCATCACCGGCCAATGGGACACCGAAACCGTCGCGCTTCCCGCAGGCGCACGTATGGCCACCCTCACCGCAGGCACATCGAGCCTCTTCATCTGCGACAGCTCCGACCGGCTCTTCGTTTCGTCCGACGCAGGCTCCACATGGACAGCCACCGGCACCTCCATGACCCACATCTACGGCACACTGGGCAATAAGGTGATCGGCGTGCGGCGCGACGCATCATCCTATACCCACGTCACCTATCCCGCCACCACCGAGGCCACAGCCGAAGCGGCATGCCCTGTGAGCGGCACAAGCCCCGCACTGGTCTACACATCCGACTGGTCGTCGGAGCCGATGATGATTGTCACCGGCGGCATCACCGCCGACGGTTCGGTCACCGGACAGACATGGGCCTATGACGGCACACAATGGGCCGCCATATCGGTTGCTTCCATCCCCGCCTCCGACAGCCCCGTCGTCATACCCTACTACGCTTTCAAAACCTCCACCTCATGGCGCGTCACAAAAAGCTCGGTGCTCCTTGCTTTCGGAGGCATCGCCGCCGACGGCACCCCGCAGCGCACCGTCTATGTGTCCAAAGACTTCGGCGTGCACTGGGAGAAAGCATCGCAGCTCATGCAGATGCCGGCAAGCGCCGCAGTAGGGAAACAGGCTCAGGCCATACTCATCGACCGCACGATATCGTCGCGTGCCGTCAAACCCATCACCGAATGGCAATGCCCTTATATATATGTGTTCGGCGGATGCTCATCCAACGGCGTGCTCGACAACCGCATAATGCGCGGCGTCATAAACCGTCTGACATTCAAACCGCTTCAGTAACCGCCGCAGCACGTCGGCCGTCATCCATCCAACGAATTCAATGACCCTACGCCTCAAATCAGTCATGATCGTCATGATAGCGTCAGCTGCCATGTCTCTCTCGGCACGGGCAGATGATTATGTCGAAAGCTACAGATTCGACTTCGGAGTAGGCATCGGCACTTCCGGATATCTCGGCGACGCCAACGAAAGCAATCTCTACAAACACCCCGGATTTTCCGCCAATGCCGGCGTCCGCTACCTCTTTGACAACCGATGGGCGGCCAAAGCCCAACTGTCGATGGCGACCATCAGCGGCAACACGGCCGAATTCGACAATGTGCTCCCTGGGGGCGCGCAATACGACTTCAAATCGACCGTCTATGACCTGTCTGTGAAGGGCGAAGCCAATTTCTTCGCCTACGGTATCGGCGAAACATACAAACGGCTCCGGCGCTGGACACCGTTCCTGTCGCTCGGAATCGGGCTGACCCTCGCTTCGCCCGACGGCAACACCACGGCAGCTTTCAGCATACCGATGGGCGTCGGAGTCAAATTCAAAATCAACCGCAGGCTCAACCTCAACGCCGAGTTCACCATGACAAAAGTGTTCGGCGACAAAATAGACGGCAAGGAGCTCACCGACCTGTATCAGATCAAAAGCTCTTTCCTAAAAAACACCGACTGGTATTCCACCATCACCGTCGGCATAAGTTACGAATTCGGCGCACGATGCGCCACATGTCATCGAATCGACTGACAGTAAACGACACAAACGCCAATCATCAAACCCGAAGATAATAAACCCAACCGCCACTCAATGGATCAGCTAATCCCGCAAATCGACATGCAACGCCTTCCGCGCCACATAGCCATCATCATGGACGGCAACGGACGCTGGGCCCGCAACCGGGGCAACGCCCGCTCCCAGGGTCACATAGCCGGCGTCGAATCGGTGAGAGCCGTCATAAAGGCCGCATCAAAGCTGGGCATCGGCTACCTCACACTCTATGCCTTTTCGACTGAAAACTGGAACAGGCCGACCGACGAAGTCAACATGCTCCTCTCGCTGATCGTCAGCGTCCTCGCCGACGAAACACCCGAATTGCGCCGCAACAACGTGCGGCTGACCATGATCGGCGATATCGACCGGCTCACACCCGACGCCCGCCAAAGCATGCTCCGCAGCATGGAAGCCACTGCCGGCGGCACAGGCCTGAACCTCATCCTCGCATTAAGCTACTCCTCCCGTTGGGAAATAACCGAAACAATAAAGAAGATGGCGGCACAAGTGGCCGACGGCACTCTCGACATCGACAGCATCGACGAGCAGTGTGTCAGCAGCCATCTCGCCACTGCCGGCATACCGGACCCCGATCTCCTCATCCGCACCGGAGGCGACAAACGCCTTAGCAACTTCCTGCTCTGGCAGATCGCCTATGCCGAACTTTTCTTCACCGACACATTCTGGCCCGACTTCGACGGACGCTCCCTGTGCGAGGCCATCATACATTATCAGAAACGCGAGCGCCGCTTCGGCCTCACATCCGATCAAATCAAGAATCCAAAGTGCTTATAGAATATTATGCGTAAAAAGTTGCTGCTCCTTATATCCGGCCTGCTGATGGCTTCATCCCTCGCTGTCAGCGCCCAGGCTCCGGCCGACACCGTATTCACTCCCAACGTCATATTCACCGGCATCCCGCGCACTTACCAGATCGCCGACATCAAGGTGGAAGGCGCCGACAACTACGACGATTTCATCATCATCGGATACTCCGGCCTCAAGAAAGGCGAATGGCTTGAAATTCCCGGCGCCGAACTCACCGCCGCCGCCAAGCGCCTCTGGCGCCAGACTCTGTTCAGCAACGTCCAGATACTCGTCGACAAGACCGCCGGCGACCAGGCATGGATAACCCTCAGACTGCGCGAACAGCCCCGGATTTCCGAGATAAACTATTACGGCGTCAAAAAAGGCGAACGCGACGACCTCCAGGAGCGTCTGCAATTTCACAAAGGCAACCAGATCACGCAAAACATCATAAACCGCGCCGAAGCTATAATCCGCAAATACTTCGCCGACAAAGGATTCGGCAATGCCGAAGTCAAAATAACCCTGCGTGAGGACCTTTCGGCCAAAAACGAAATGATTGTCGACATAAACGTCAGCAAAAATTCCAAAGTAAAAGTACACAAAATCTACATCGACGGAAATGTGGTGATGAGCGACAACGCCATCCAGCGCACGATGAAGAAAACCAACGAAAAAGGCAAACTCCTCAACTTATTCAAACAAAAGAAATTCGTTGAAAGCGACTACCACGACGACCTCCGACGCATCATCGAGAAATACAACGAAAAAGGCTACCGCGACGCTAAGATTGTGGCCGACAGCGTAGTGCCCTACGATGAAAACAACGTTGACGTCTACATCACGATCGACGAAGGCAAAAAATATTACATCAACGACATCTCCTGGGTCGGCAACACCGTCTTCCCCACCGAGCTCCTTAACGACATCCTCGGCATAAAATCAGGTGACGTCTACAACCAGAAGCTACTCTCCAAACGCACCACCGACGACGATGACGCCGTGGCCAACCTCTACATGAACCGGGGCTACCTCTTCTACAACCTCGTGCCGATCGAACGCAACGTCAACGGCGACTCCATCGACCTTGAGATGCGAATGGTCGAAGGTCCGCAGGCCAGAATCAACAATGTCGTGATCAACGGCAACGACCGCCTCTACGAAAAGGTGATACGCCGTGAACTTCGCGTCAAACCGGGTGAACTGTTCAGCAAGGACGACCTCATGCGTTCGGCTCGCGAAATCGCGCAGACCGGACACTTCGACCCCGAAAACATGGACATCCGCCCCGAGCCTAACGAAGAAAACGGCACCGTCGACATCATCTTCAACCTTACCTCGAAAGCCAACGACCAGATCGAATTCTCTCTCGGATGGGGTCAGACAGGCGTCATCGGCAAACTTGCCCTCAAATTCACCAACTTCTCCATCAAAAACCTGTTCCATCCAAGCTCCTACAAAGGCCTCATTCCACAAGGCGAAGGCCAGACATTCACCATATCCGCACAGACCAACGCACGCTACTATCAGAGCTACGCGATATCATTCCTCGATCCATGGTTCGGCGGTAAACGGCCTAACTCGCTCTCCGTATCGGCCTACTACAGCCGTCAGACAGGCGTCAACTCATCATACTACAACAGCACATGGTCAAACCCCTGGCTCTATAACAACTACGGTTACGGATACAACTATGGCTACGGCTCCGACTACTATCAGAACTCCATCAACAATGCCTACGACCCAAACAAAGTGCTCCAGATGGTAGGCGTCACCGTCGGATTCGGCAAACGACTCAGCTGGCCTGACGACTACTTCACTTTCCAGACCGACCTCTCCTACAACTGGTATTATCTCAAAAACTGGGAATACCTCTACTATATGAACAACGGCACATCCAACTCGCTCGTGCTCGGCCTCACTCTGGCACGCAACTCGATCGACAACCCCATCTACACGCGCCGCGGTTCGCAGTTCTCACTCAGCCTCCAGCTCACGCCGCCCGCCTCGCTTTTCGGAAAGAAAAACTGGCAGAAACTCTACGAGGAAAACACCACCGAATCGAAAAAACAGCTCTACAACTGGATCGAATACTGGAAACTCAAGTTCAAGTCACGCACCTACACTCCCCTCACCGACCCCAACAACCAATATACCCTCGTGCTCATGACCCGCGCCGACTTCGGCCTGCTCGGCAGCTACAACAAATGGCTCAAATCGCCGTTCGAAACATTCTATGTAGGCGGCGACGGCATGTCGGGATCATACACCTACGCGACCGAAACGATTGGTCTTCGCGGATACGACAACGGCGCCCTCACCCCGTGGGGACGTGAAGGATACGCCTACGCACGGCTCGGCATGGAACTCCACTTCCCCTTCCTGCTCCAGACATCGACGACCATCTATGGCCTCGCATTCGTCGAAGGCGGCAACGCCTGGACAAGAGTGGGCGACTTCAACCCATTCGACCTCAAACGCTCCGCCGGCGCCGGCCT
>CAJJOX010000102.1 GCA_905193485.1 uncultured Porphyromonadaceae bacterium
GGTGCGTCAGTCAAGCCGGTGGGCGGCAGCGCCTCGGCGGGTGTCATGACCAACGTCGACGGCGTGTTCACCATCACCCTCCCGGCCTCTGTCCAGCAGATTACGGTAAGCTATGTGGGCATGAAGCCCGTTACGGTGAATCTGTCGGATGACATGAAGATATTCCTCGACAACGACACCAAGGTTCTCGACCAGGTGGTTGTCACCGGTTACGGTTCGGGCAAGAAGCTCGGCTCGGTAGTCGGCTCGGTAAGCGTTGTCAATTCAGGAGTCATAGAGAAGACTCCGGCATCCAACTTCATCGACGCTCTCCAGGGTCAGGTGTCGGGTCTTGCCATCAACTCCAACTCAGGCGACCCCTCTTCGAGCAATACATCTATAATCCTGCGTGGCCGCAACTCTCTGAGTCAGGACGTCACACCTCTTTTCATATGCGACGGCGCTCCGATCGACGAGTCTTTTTTCACGACAATGAATCCCGCCGACATCGAATCGGTGACCGTGCTTAAGGATGCGGCCTCAATCGCCATCTACGGTAGCCGCGGTGCCAACGGTATCATCGTGATCACCACCAAGAAAGGTAAGTTCGGTGGCAATGCCAAAGCCACTATCCGCGCCAATTACGGCTGGAGCCAGATGGTAGCTGACAACGTGGAGATGATGAACTCGGAGCAGTATCTCTATTTCCGCAACAATATTGTCGGCCAGCCGCTGAGCAGCGAGGTTGCAAATCTCATCCAGACCTACGGCATCTCGACCAACTGGCGTGACGAACTGTTCAACAGCTCGGCTCCCACCTACAGCCTCGAAGGCTCTGTGACCGGAGGATCGGACAATGTCAACTATTATGTTTCGTTAGGCCACTACTCGATGGACGGTATCATCGAAAACTCTGAAATGAACCGTCAGACACTCAGCTGGAGCCTCGATGCCAAGATCAACAACTGGTTCCGCGTCGGTTTCAGCGGCAACACCGGTTTCCGCCGCTGGAAAACCAACTATTCCAACGACAACTTCGTGACCGATGAGGGTCTGGACGTAGGCAACCCGACAATGATGGCCCGTCTGGCTCTTCCTTACGAAACGGCACGCGCCTATTCGTTTAACGAAAACGGCGATCTGGTGTGGGGCGGCCCGACAGAACAGCTGCGCTACCTCGGATGGACACTTCCCTGGTGGACCTACACCATCCGTCACTGGAAAAACACCGAACTCATGGGCAACATGCGCCTCTATGAGATGATCAATCCCGTCAAAGGCCTCACCATCAAGGCTCAGCAGGCTATGGAAGGATCTGACACACGCAGCAGTGTGGTTTACGATCCCTACAAGTCGTTCAACACCGCTTTCGGCCGTAAGGTCGGCTCCGCCGCTCTTGGCGAAATCAACCCCGGATCGAACTCCGAATCGTTCTCAAGATATTATCAGTTCACCTACACCAACACCGCTGAATATAAGTTTGAATTCAACAAAGTGCACACCGGATCGATCCTCGTCGGTCAGGAATCCATCATCCAGCGCTCTGAAGGTTTCGGAGTGTCGACTGTGGGCACGACAGACGTGCGTATGAAGCTGTTGGATCAGGGCAACTTCACCGATATCAACCGCGTTTCATACGACAAAGCCGAGATCGTGATCAATTCATTCTTCCTCAACGGCAACTACGGTTATGACGACCGCTACTTCGTCGACTTCTCCGTACGCCGCGACGGCAGCTCGCGTTTCGCTCCCGATCACCGCTGGAGCACATTCGGCGCCATCGGTCTGATGTGGAACATGAAAAACGAAAAATTCCTGAAAGAAAAGACATGGCTCAACGACCTGCGTCTGCACTACAGCTACGGCGCAACCGGCAACTCCAACGTCGGCAACTTCGCATGGCAGGGCATGGTCGGCAACGGCAGCAACTACAACGGCGAATCGTCGATCGTACTCTCCGGTGCATCTAACCCCGATCTTTCATGGGAAACCGTCTACAGCCACGACCTCGGCGTGAACTTCCGCGTGTTTGACCGCTTGAGCGTTACGGCCGACTGGTATTACAAACGCACCGAAAACATGCTCTATTCCATCCCGTTCTCTCTGATCACCGGTGTGTCCAGCGGCATGTACAATGCCTGCTCGATGACCAACAAAGGTATCGAAGTCGAAGTGCAGGGCGACATCTTCAAGAACAACGACTGGTATGTAGGCGCTCGCGTGCAGTTTAACTACAATAAGAACCAGATCTCCGAACTCTGGGACGGCAACGAGGAATTCGTTGAAGCCAACACCGGTCTGATCCAGAAGGTAGGCGACGTGATGAGCCAGTATTATCTCGTACGCTATGTAGGCGTTGATCCCGCCGACGGCAAGCAGGTATGGCTTGACAAGAACGACAACCCCACCAAGGTGTTCCCCTCCGACGCATATGTGTGCACCGGTAAATCGGCTTACGCTCCCTGGATTGGCGGTTTCGGACTGAACGCACGCTGGAAAGGCCTGTCGGCTTCGGTCAACTTCGCATTCCAGAGCGGCAAATACATGATCAACAACGACCGCTACTTCATCACCAACCCGACCGAATTCGCAGCCTACAACCAGACGGTTGACGCCCTCAACATGTGGACTACCCCCGGTCAGGTCACCGATGTCCCCGCCTACGGTGAAACCCTCCACCTTGGTGAAGACACAAGCTGGCTTGAAGACGCATCGTTCACCCGTCTGAAAAATCTTACCGTAGCCTACGACTTCCCGACGGCTCTCGTCAACAAATGGGGTCTGAAGGGTCTGCAGCTCCACTTCACCGGCCGCAACCTCTGGACAATCACCAACTTCTCCGGCTATGATCCCGAAGTGCAGAGCAACATGGTTCAGTTCCAGTATCCGAATACACGTCAGTATGAATTCGGTATCGAGGTTAGCTTCTAATCTATTTGTTTAACCTCTTGAAAAAGCAAACAATGAAAATGAAAAAAATAATATTAGGTTTAGCAGTGTCCGCCACGATGCTCACCACTTCGTGCGACATGGACACCACCAACTATGGTATCATAGATCAGGGCAATGCCATTGAGTCTGTCGACGACTGCCATTCGTTTGTCAACGGCATCTACACCTATCTCCGCGCAAAAGGAAGCGGCACGTGGCTCAACAATCAGGACATCCAGATGGATCAGTTTGTCGGACTTGTCGATAACGGCAACCGTCACGGCCTGATGTCGGACGGAACGTTCACCGCCTCCGATCAGGATCTGACCAACCTGTTCTACAACCTTTATATCCAGGTCAAGGCCGCCAACTATTTCGTGCCCAAAGCTGACGCGCTTCTTGAGAATCCCGCGATCTCCGACACCGACAAGGCCCGGATCAAATACTACAAGGCCACGGCAATGTTTGCACGCGCCTACGCCTACTGGTATCTGTTCGACAAATATGTCGACTATAAGGAATCTGATCTCGACGCTCCCGCCAAAGGCCTGCCTATCGAACTGACTTACAATCCTTCAGGCGACCGCTCGACCTACGTGGGCCGCAGCACCATCCGCGAAACCGTCACTTATATCAACGGACAGCTCAAAGATGCCTATGATCTGATGAAGGAATATGAAACAAATGTTTCCGCAGCCAACTGCAACCCCAACGCCATCTATGTCAGCTCATATGCCATCGCCGCACTTCAGGCACGTTTCGCATTGCTGACCGAAGACTATGCCACCGCTCTCGACAAGGCCGAACTGGTCATCAACAGCGGCAACTACGAACTTTGCGACATTGACGCTTACGCTGACATGTGGGTCAACGACGAAAGTTCCGAACTCATCCTTGTCGGCTCGGCTCAGCGCGGCGAAGGCGGCGTGGATGTCGGCACGGCATATTACACCAACAACAAGAAGGAAACATCCGACTATATTCCGACATTCGACGTGCTGATGTCGTATGACGACGGTGACTGCCGTTTCGACACATTCTTCGAACTGTATGATATGGTCGTAGGCGGAAACAATTATTATGCGTTCGCTTTCACCAAATTCCCAGGCAATCCTGCCCTCGACACCAATGCCGGTGTCAACTCATGCCTTCAGAAAGCCAAGCTTTTCCGTCTTTCGGAAATGTATCTCGTGGCAGCCGAGGCAGCCGCCATGCCGGGCACACAGAAAAACGAGACCAAAGCCAACTCATATCTCACCGACCTGCGCACAAAGCGTATCCAGGGCTATGAGGCGGTCACTTACAGCGGCAACGCTCTCATAAACGCAATCCGTGCCGAGCGTGGCAAAGAGCTGATCGGCGAAGGTTTCCGTCTGAGCGACATCCGTCGCTGGGGCAACGGCTTCACCCGTGAGGCAGGATTCGAGAATTTCGCAGGCACATCGCTTGCTCCTCTCGCCGATATCATGGAAGTTGTGCTCAACAAGACCAACAACGTGTCGTATCAGGCCGGCGACTACCGCTTGATCTGGCCGATCCCGACCCGCGAGATGCAGACCAACCCGCAGCTTGCCGGTCAGCAGAATCCGCGCTATTAATTAACCAGTATCGACATTCATAAATAAAGATATAATTATGAAATTGAAAAATATATTCGCAGTCGCTCTTGCAGTAGCAACGCTGACATCCTGCGACAATGACTCGGCCGAGGACTATCCGACGTTTCTCGGAGGCGTCAACAGTGCCGCCGGCGTGACAGTGAGTCTGCCCACGGAATTTACTGCCAATGAAAACGAGATGCCGTTTCAGATTCCGGTGACCGTTTCAGGTCAGGCCAACGGCAAAGTCACCGTAACGGTGCAGTCGAAGCAGCTGACACAAGTGCCCGAAGGCCTTGAGCCGGCAATCGAAAAAGATCACTATATATTCACATCCTACACCGTCAACATCCCCGCGGGCGAAACTACCGGCTATTTCGAAGTGATGCCTATATGGGTTCAGGGTGAGCTGAACGATGACCGTGTGTTTGAGCTTTCAATCGTCAAAGTCGAAGGCGCCTCGGTGGCCAACGCCGATTGCCAAGTGACAATCGCCAATGTCGACGATCCTTTCACCGCGATGTTCGGCAAATGGAAATTCAGCGGCACTCCGCTTTATCAGGGAATCGACGCTGAATACACACTGACGATTTCGGGTCCCGACGCCGACAGTGAATATTACGGCCACGAGCTTTATGCTTACGGTCTGCGCGGATTGAGTTACATTTTCCTCCCGCTGAATTTCGAATATGATGAAGAAACGGGCACCCCGACAGTTTCGATCCAGGTTGCGACGTTCGCTACCGACGGCCTCATCAATTTCACCGGTCTCGGCTCGTGTATCGTAGCGGGTGTCGAAGGCAACGGCGAAGGATTCGGCAGTGATATCCCGATGACATACACGCTTGGCGCAGACGGCTCGGAAACTCTCGAAATGACCGATATGACGCAGATGTGGCGCCTCGGCGTAATGCCCTATCCTGCGCTTAACCAGATCGCAGGTTACTGGGGCGGCTGGCGCGGCATCACGCTGAAACGCTGAACCCCCGACAATTAATTGTCAGTCCGGCATCGTTCGACCGGCGCCGGACTGACACTGATAAAAATATGACACTTGCAGGGAATCTGCCGGGTGTCATATTTTATCTCGTATGAATCAATATCAAACCAAACACCAATATGAAATTACTGTTACCTATCATTCTGGCACTGTGCGCATACACACCGATATGTCAGGCACAGACCGCAGGACTGAATGATGCGGCGATATCGAAGATCAATCCTGCCGGACGCCTCATGATCATGAATTTCAAATCAGGCAAGAAACTTTACGCGCCGCAGCTGCCCGGAAGCGAGCAGACGTTTTCTCCATATGATGCCGGGTCGCAGGCCGAGCCAAGTGTGTCTGTGATCGTGAGCTTCGGGGAGGGTGGCTCCGCGAAGGATCTCGAAGGACTTGACGTGAGTGTGCTGAGCGAGGCCGACGGGATGGCGATAGTGTCGTGCCCGTTGCTGACGGCGGAAAAAATCGCCGCTTTGCCGCAGGTGAGGAAAATCAGTTTCGGCGATCTCATGCAGCCGATGATGAACTTCGCCCGTCCGTCGGGCAATGTCACAGCCGTCCAGAGCGGCTTCACCTACGACGGAAATACGCTGTCGTTTGACGGCACCGGCGTGGTCTGCGGCATGATGGACACCGGTCTTGAGGCCAACCACATCAACTTCAGGAATGAAGACGGAAGCTCGCGCATCAAGCGTCTGTGGCACATGACATCCAACAGCGGTGTGTCGACCGAATATACCGACCAGACCATAAGGCAGTTCACCACTGACGACCCGGAGGCAACGCATGCCACCCACGTCGCCGGCATAATAGGCGGCGGTTACAAGGGCAATGGCAAATTCGCATATTCGTCGTCGGCCACGGCAACATCCACATCAATCCGCGACAACGAGCCGATACCCTTTTACGGAGTGTCGACAGGCGCCGATCTGGCATTTGCTGTCGGAGCGCTTTATCCGACCAACATACTCACAGGTGTTGAAAACATCATCGACTATGCCGAATCGACCGGTCAGCCATGTGTCGTCAACCTCTCGCTCGGACACACCTACGGACCGCACGACGGCACGGATGCCTATACACAATATCTGTCGCGTCTGGGCAAACGGGCCATCATCTGCATGTCGTCCGGCAACGACGGCGATGCCCCGATATCGATCACCAAAACTCTCACCGCGACCGGCAACGGGGCTTACCTCCGCACAATTCCGGTGTCGTCGACCAGAAACAACAATGTCGAAAACGGCATGTACACGACCGGATACACCAACGGTATTGTCGACCTCTGGACCGACAGCTCAAAGCCGGTTAAATTCGCCTGGAAAGTCTTCACGGGCGACGTTTCTTCGGCTGAAACCATCATCGAACTGAGCGCTCCGGGCACCGTCAGCACAGCCGGAAATTCGTCGTTCAGCCGGAAATTCAGCGGCGAGATCGAGATGACGGCATCGGTCGACACCGACAACAACCGCTATAATGTCTACAGCCGGGTGTCGGCTCAGCGTCTATCCACCTATACGGCCGGTGTGCTCATCCTTGAAGTTACGGGCGAAAGCGGAACCAAACTTTATCTCTATGGCTCGAGCGTCGGCTTCACCAACAGCAACGGCTCCTCCACGCCGGTGGCATTCACCAAAGGCTCCGCATCAAATTCGATCAACGACGGATGCTGCGGCGACAACGTGATATCGGTGGGCGCATACACCTCGCGCACCAGCTGGGGCTGTCTGAACGGCAACAGCTATTCATATAACGGCCACGGCAGCATGGACGCGATAGCTCCTTTCTCGAGCTACGGCACGACCTATCAGGGCAAGGCGCTGCCCCTTGTGTGCGGCCCCGGCTCGGCTATTGTCTCGAGCTACAGCCGCTACTATGATAATCTGACTACCAACACAATGACGGCTTCCGTAACCAGTGACGGAGTCACCGATTACTGGGGCGCCATGCAGGGCACGTCGATGTCGTGCCCTTACGTCACCGGCACCATCGGCCTGTGGCTTCAGGCCGACCCGACCCTCGACTTCGACCGCGTCATGGAGGTGATCGACAACACATCGTCGTTTAATTCGCTTACCATGCGTCCGGCCGCGCGCTGGGGCGCGGGCAAGATCGACGCGCTGGAGGGCATCAAGTATGTGCTCCAGC